>JAFUDD010000391.1 GCA_017459315.1 Clostridia bacterium
TGAAGCCGCGATCCTGGACGGCGCGACCCGTTTCCAGCGCGTGTGGAACGTTGACCTGCCTGCGATCATGCCGATGATCTCCGTCATGCTGATCATGTCCATCGGCGGCCTCATGGGCGTCGGTTACGAAAAGGCCCTGCTGATGCAGACCGACGGCAACCTCCAGGTTTCCGAACTCATTTCGACCTATGTGTATAAGCGCGGTCTGACCGGCGTACCGGATCAGGCGTATGCAACGGCAATCGGTTTGTTCAACTCGATCATCAACGTCGTGCTGCTCATCATTGCCAACACGACCTCGAAGCGGTTCAGCGAGAACTCGCTGTGGTAAGGAGGGAAAACGATATGGCAAAAGAGCAAAAGAAACGCTTGGCGCTGCGCGACACCGCCGGCGATAAGGTCTTTTACACGATCAACGCCATCGTCCTTGCGATCCTCGCATTGATCGTTCTGTACCCGCTGTACTTCATCGTCATTGCTTCGATCTCCGATCCGGACGCGGTGCTCGGCGGCAGAGTCGTGCTCTATCCCGTGGATATCACGTTCGACGGCTTCGCCAAGATCATGGAGCGGCAGGACGTATGGCTCGGCTATCGCAATACGATCCTCTACACCGCGCTGACGGTCATCTTCTCGCTGATCGTCACCGTCCCCGCAGGCTGGGCGCTGTCCCGCAAGACGCTGCCGGGCAAGAAGGCGTTCATGATCTACTTCATCATCCCGATGTTCTTCGGCGGCGGTCTGATCCCGTTCTACAACGTTATGAGCAGCCTCCGTCTCGTCAATACGATCTGGGCCATCGTGCTCCCGTCGATCCTGTCGGTGTGGAACCTGTTCATGACCAAGACATTCTTTGAATCGAGCATCCCCGGTTCTCTGATTGAGGCCGCCACGATCGACGGCGCGGGTTCGTTCCGCATCTTCTTCGAGATCGTGCTCCCGCTGTCCAAGGCCATCATCGCGGTTATGGCCCTGTACTATGCGGTCGGCCAGTGGAACAGCTACTTCAACGCCATGATCTTTTTGCAGAACGAAAACCTGTACCCGCTGCAGCTCGTTCTGAAGGAGATCCTGATCGCATCGGAAAGCACGGTCGGCGGCAGCGGCGAAACGATCCTGCAGCAGTATCGCCTGGCGAACCAGCTCAAGTACGTTTCCGTTATCGTCTCCAGCGTGCCGGTGCTGCTCCTGTACCCGTTCGTGCAGAAGTACTTTGCGCAGGGCGTTATGATCGGCTCCCTCAAAGAGTAATCATCCCTTACTGAGATCAATAATACATTAGGAGGATTGCAACATGAAAAAAGCATTTGCTTTGGTACTCGCACTTGTGTTCGTCCTGGCGGCAGTAGCCTGCGGCGGCAGCAAGAGCACCGCCAAGCAGGAGAGCGCGGGCGTCGAAAAGCTCGTGCAGGACTACGGCTTCCAGTGGACCGACACAAGCGCGCCGATCCTGAACGCCGAGGGCGCCAAGGCGCTGTCGTTCAGCATCTATTCGAGCAAGAACGCTTCCGCGCTTGACTACAACGACATGAAGATCATGCAGGATCTGTTCGAGAGCACGAATGTGTTCGTTTCTTGGGAGAACGTTTCCGAGAGCGTCTATTCGCAGCAGAAGAACCTGATCTTCGGCAACGCGGACAACCGTCCCGACGCGATCTATCACGCCGGTATGGGCGCGGGCGAAATCATCAAGTACGCCAAGCGCAAGGTGCTGCTTCCGATTTCCGACTACCTCGAATACATGCCGAACTTCTCCAAGATCCTCAATGATCGCCCGGACATCAAGGCGCAGCTGATCAACGTCGAGGACGGCAAGATCTACTAGCTGCCGCGCATCGAGGAGATGGGCCTTCTGCAGAACCCGAACATCCTGTTCCTCAACAAGAACTGGGCGGCCGCCGCGATCGAAGCCGGTGCCGTTTCCGGTGTGACGACCGCTGATCTCAAGGACGGTCTGAACCTCACCTGCGATCAGATGGAAGCCATGCTCCGCTACTTCCGTGACAACGACATGAACGGCAACGGCAACGCTGCCGACGAGCGCCCGATGAGCTTTGTGTACAACAACTGGCAGGGCAATCAGTGCGACCTCTACTGCATGTTCGGCCTGAATGACAACCTCGAGCATCGCATCGTCGTCAACGGTCAGATCACCTACACCGTGCAGGACGACCGCTTCAAGGAAGCGACCAACTTCCTCGCAAACTGGGTCAAGGAAAACCTGATCGACAAGGTCTCCTTCGAGCAGTCGCAGGATAACTTCCTCGCCAACGGCAAGGGCCTCGAAACCTACGGCGCGTTCTACTGGTGGGAGAGCGAGACTGTCGTTTCCAACCCGGAAAACTACATCGTCTGCAATCCGCTCGTCGGACCGCACGGCGATCAGACAGTCTGCATCTCCAACAACCCCGAAGTCTCCACCGGCGAAGTCGTGATCTTTGCAGACTGCCCGAACGTCGAAGTTCTGCTGGCCTACTTTGATCGCTACTATGATCCGATGATCTCCGCACAGATCAACTACGGCCCGATCGGCATCGTCTACGAGGAGCAGCTCGACGATAAGGGCATGCTCGTGCAGAAGGAGCTGCCCGCCGGTGTGACCGCCGACGAGCTGCGTCTCCAGAACGCCCCGCTCGGCATCATCAACCTCGGCGAGTATGCGTGGAACAACGTCGTCAACATGGAGCCGCGCGCCAAGCTGCGTCTTGACCGCCTCACCGCGTATGTGACCCCGTTCATGCCCGCTGGCGTCTCGCCGTGCCCGAACCTCCAGTTCACGCTCGACGAACTGAACACGCTCTCGAACTATGAAACGAACCTGAACGACTATATCCGCACCAACCTGATCCGCTGGCTCATGAACGGCGGCGTGGACGACAATGCATGGGCGGCGTTCCAGAAGGATCTGTCCGGCAAGTGCAACATCGCGGCCATCCAGCAGGTCTATCAGGCGGCGTATGACCGGTATGTCGGCAAATAAGGAGTGTGTGAAATATGAAGAAATTCCTTGCGATTCTGCTGTCCCTCTTGATGCTCGTCTCGATGCTCGCGTGCGGTGGCGAGGCCGCCGCACCGAGCGCAGGCGGGGAGAACCAAAAGCCCGCAATCAGCGGCGTCAATGACGCGGCGGTCGAAGCGGGTCAATCGTTCGACGCGCTCGCGGGCATTACCGCGACCGACGCGGAGGACGGCGATCTGACCGCGATGATCACGGTCGAATCCACCCCGACGCTGAACTTCGTCGGCGGCAAGGCCACCCCCGAAAACGCGGGTTCCTATGAGCTTGTGTATTCCGTTACCGATAAGGCGGGCGCAACGGCAGAAGCCTATGCGACGCTGACTGTCACCAAGAAAACCGGCGAAGCGGTGCTTCTGAAGCAGTTCGATTTCTCGACCGTCGAAGCGACCGACGCGCACGGCTGGGAAGCGGACATCGGCGAGAGCGCGAAGGCGACCGCCGCTCTGAAGGACGGCGCATTCGTCATTGACATCGAGAACCCCGGCGACGGCGACGGCGCAGTCCGTTTCGTCAAGCGCGGCTTTGCCGTAAAGGGCGGCGCGGATTACAAGATCAAGGTTTGGGCCAAGTCCACGGCGCCGACCTATGCGCACTTCATCGCCAAGGATGAGACTGTCGAGGAGTGGAAGACCTTCGGCGGCGAGCAGTGGAACGCGCGGATCGACGAGACCATGCGCGCCATCGAAATGAACTTCACCGCGCCGGAGGACGGCAGCGCAGAGCTGATGCTGAACCTCGGCAAGATCACCCCGAACCCCGACAACGCGGCAGACACCACACCCGAAAACTTCACGGTCACGATTGACAAGGTGGAGATTTACGAGATCGTCGGGCAGGAGGTTCTCGAACCCCTCTATACGGCTGACTTCGCAGACAGCGGCGCATTCGTGTCTACGGGCGACGGCGCAGCGGCGACCGTAGCGTATGAAGACGGCGCGGCCGTGTTCACGATTGATTCGTACCCCACCGAGGGCGGCGTTTGGAGCATTCAGGCGGTTTTAGAGCTGCCGGGCATCACCGTCGTGCAGGGTGAAAAGTACAACTACAGCTTCACCGTCTCCGCCGAGAACGGCCAGGGCGGCGAGGCGCTCGTCGAGAGCAACGCGCGTTCGTGGGAAGCCCGTGCGAACTTCAACGGCCTCGGCCTCGAAGCCGGACAGGAAGTGACCGTTTCCAAGACGTTCACCGCGGAAGCCAATGTGGACGATCCGGTGCTGCGCATGCAGATCGGCAACCCGAACGAGGGCGTGACCGCGAACAAGCTCGTCGTCAAGAACTTTGTGTTCAACAAGGTCGGCGGCGATAAGGAAACGCAGAAGACCATCGAAGCATTTGCTCCGATCGGCAAGGGCACCGAGTACTACGGCAGCGAAGCGTATCCGTGGGAAACCTTCAACGGCACCGATGAGGACAACGAGCGCGGCGTCGGCACGATCTGGACGGCGGACGGCTCCCTGTTCTATCGCATCGACGACGGCGGCACAGTCGATTGGCACAACAAGCTGATCTGCCCGATCACGCTGCCCGCCGACAGCTACTTCATTGTCGAGATCAAGGCGAAGGCCGACAAGCCCGTTTCGTGCGGCTTCTTCCTGAACCCGCAAGGCGGCTGGGATCCGCGCGTATCCGAGGGCATCGACTTTACGACCGAGGAACAGACCTTCACGTTTGAGACGACCGATACGTTCATCATGGACATGGGCTGCGAGCTGCTGTTCCAGTTCGGTTCCGAAGCGACCGCGAACCTCGGCGGCGTGACCATCGAGTTCACGAGCATCACGATCTATCAGAGAAGCGTTCTGTAAGAACTGACTTTGCACCATAAGGGGGATGGGATTTCTGTCCCCCTTCTCGGATTATTACGGAGGAGTATATGAAACATCGTTTTACACCGGCGCTGCTTGCGCTTCTGCTGATCTTCGGCGTGTTGCTGGCCTGTGCGCCCAAGGCGCCTGCCGTGCCGACCGCCGCCGACGGCGAAGCGTTCGTCTATCCCGAAAACGAGACGGACTTTGCCGCACTCCGTACGCCCGGCAGCCAGGAGGACGCCTATACCTACCGCACGTTCTTCCTGCCGGAAAAGGACAGCGGCGTGCAGGGCTATGTCGGCGACACGATGCCGTATTACGAGGACGGCACCTATTACATCTACTATCTCAAGGAGAGCGGCGATTCCTATAACCACTCGATCTATCTGACGACGACCAAGGATTTCGTCACCTACACCGAGCAGGACGCAGTCGTGCTCGAAGCGTCGCGCAGCGGCGGACAGGACGGCTGGATCGGCACCGGTTCGGTCGTCAAGGTCAAGGACACCTACTATCTGTTCTACACCGGCCATGCGTTCTCCGACGCGTATGAATTCAAAGAGAAGATCCTCGTCGCCAAGGGCAGCACGCCGACCGCCTTCGAGCGCGTGGCGGACTGGGAGATCATCCCGCCGTCCGAGCTTGGGCAGAAGAACGATTTCCGCGACCCGCAGGCGTATTACGACGCGGCGACCGATACGATCACGCTGACCGTGACCGCATCGCAGAGCAACAAAGCCAGAATCCTGAAGTATACGCTCTCCGGCGATCTTAAGAACGTGACCTACGACGGGATCATCTTTACCGAGCAGACCGGCAAGTTCTGGAATCTCGAATGCTCCGACACGTTCCGGATCGGCAGCAAGCATTACATCACCTATTCGGCGCAGGACGACACGCTGTGGTATGCGGTCAGCGACACGCCGTTCGGCCCCTACGGCGACCCGGTGCGACTCGATGCCAAGCTGTTCTATGCGGCCAAGCATGTCGAAAACGGCACGGACGCGTACATGGTCGGCTGGGCGCGGCGCTCGGAATCCGTGTCCTCCACGCAGGACGTGAACGGCTGGGCGGGCAACCTTTGCGTGCAGAAGCTCGTGCAGAATCCCGACGGCTCGCTGGCGCTGGCGCCTGTGGACGCCATCCTGACGCAGTTCACCGCGCGGCGGGAGCTGCTGATCGACACGATGGAAACGGAGCTGGCGGCAGGCTCGGCCTATAACTTTGCCGACCTCTATACGGCCTACGAAGGCTATTGCCTGACCGGTAAGCTGCGCTTTGAAAAGAAAGGCACGTTCGGCCTTGCGTTCGACTATAACGGCCGCGACGACAAGTATAAGCTCATCACGCTGAGCCCGTCGGCGGGAACGCTGTCGCTGTCGTTCAACAAGGGCACGACGCCGATCACCGAGACGGCTGCCCCCATCGAAGCGGGCAAGGACTATACGTTCACGTTTGTGCAGGAAGGCTCGGTCGGCATCTTCTACCTCGACGGCATTGCGGCGCTGACCGTGCGGCTTTACGGCGTAACGGGACGCCCCGTGAAGCTGTTTACCGAAAACAATACCGTCACGGTGTCCGAGCTGAAGCTCTACACCCGGTAACGAAAGGAGTCATCCATGCGGCGTTGGCTCGATGTCAATAACCCGATCATGCGGTTTTTGACGACCGTGTTCGATCTGATGGCGCTGTCGTCAATGTGGCTGATCTTCTCTGTGCCGATCGTCACGATGGGTGCGGCAAGCGCGGCACTGTATCATGCGGTCTATCACCATGTACGAAAGGGAGAGGACTATCTTTGGCACAGCTTTTGGTCTGCGTTCAAGGAGAACCTCAAACGCTCCACGCTTTGCTGGCTTGCCGCGCTTGCGGTGCTGGTCCTGCTGATCGTGGATGCCGTCGTGCTGCGGGGAAGGTATCTAAACGGAGAGCCGTTCGGATGGCTCTATTATGTCATCCTTGTGCTGCTTGTGCTGACGCTGACATGGACGATCTATCTTGCCGCCTATGCCGCACGGTTTTCCGGTACGGCAAGGGAGGTGCTGCGGTTCAGTCTTTTGCTGTTCCGCATTCATCCGATCAAAATGCTGGCGGTGCTGGCGCTTGTGGTCGGCGGCATCGCATTGGCGCTGACGCTTCCTGCTTTCGTCATTTTGATCCCCGCCACGGTGTATTGGGCCGCGACGTTCCCGATGGAATCGGTTTTTTATCAGCATCTGCGCCCGGAGGATAAGGAGCGCATGGAAAAGGAGAAAGAAGAGTCATGAATCAAAAACTGTTGTTTGCAAGAGCGTATGAAAGGGAAGCAGCCAAGCGGATCTCTGCGGAGGCCCGTCCGCTGTTTCACCTTACGCCCTACACGGGCTGGATGAACGACCCGAACGGTTTTTCCTTCTATAACGGCAAATATCATCTGTTCTACCAGTATAACCCTTACGACACGGTATGGGACGCAATGCATTGGGGACACGCCGAAAGCGAGGATCTGCTGCATTGGACATACCTGCCTGCCGCGCTTGCGCCGGATACGTGGTATGATGAAAGCGGCGTCTATTCGGGCAGCGCCGAAACGCTGCCGGATGGGCGGCACCTCTTGCTCTATACCGGCGTCCGCACGGAGGGCGGGGAACGCGGCACCGAGTTTCAGGCGCAATGCGTCGCCGTCGGCGATGGGCTCGAGTATCAAAAGATACTGTCCAACCCGGTCATTGCGGAAACGACGCTGCCGGACGGTTTCGACCGCAGCAACTTCCGCGACCCGAAGATCTGGAAGAAGCCGGACGGCACCTACGGCTGCGTCGTCGGCGCACGGCGGAAGAACGAGCTCGGCGCGCTGCTGCAGTATGAAAGCCCGGACGGACTGCATTGGTCGTACGTCGGCATCCTCGCCGAAAACGACGGACGCCTCGGCATGATGTGGGAGTGCCCCGATTTCTTCATGCTCGATGGCAAAGCGGTCGTTTTGATCAGCCCGCAGGATATGCTGCCCGAGGGGTTCGAGTACCACAACGGCAACGGCACGGTCGCGCTGATCGGACGCTATGGCGAAGAAGCGAAGCGGTTTATCCCCGAAGCCGACCATGCCATCGACTATGGTATCGACTTCTATGCCCCGACGACGACGCTTGCCCCGGACGGGCGGCGCATCATGATCGGGTGGATGCAGAACTGGGATACCACGAAATTGTCCGCGCAGACGGACAGCCGCTGGTTCGGACAAATGACGGTTCCGCGCGAGCTGTCGATCCGAAACGGACGGCTGTATCAGCGTCCCGTGCGAGAATTGGAGCAGCTTCGGCGCAACGAAGTCCGGCACAACAAGGTGCGGTTTACGGATGTCGTCCGATTGGATGGCGTCGAGGGGAGAACGGTCGATCTCGAAATCACCGTGCGCCCCGTCAGCGATGCGCCGATGTACCGCAAGTTTGCGGTGCGGTTCTTCCAAAACGACCGGTTCCATACCACTTTGAGCTATCACCCGGACGACTCCGTCCTCAAAATCGACCGTAAGTTTTCCGGCTCGCGCAGGGCATACATCCATCAGCGCCGCTGCCTTGTGCCGGATCGAAACGGCGAAATCAAGATCCGCCTGCTCCTCGATCGGTTCAGCGTCGAAGCGTTCCTCAACGACGGTGAGCAGACCGTGACGGCGACGGTGTTGACCGAGCTTTCGGCAACGGGCATTTCGTTCTTTGCGGACGGCGCGGTGGAGATCGACGTTACGAAGTATGACTTAATCGGAGGAAGCAACGCATGAAACAGTATGATGTGGTCGCGCTCGGCGAGCTGTTGATCGACTTTACCGAAAGCGGAACAAGCGAACAGGGCAATCCCCTTTGGGAAGCCAACCCCGGCGGCGCGCCGTGCAATGTGCTTGCCATGCTGAATAAGCTCGCGCACAAGACCGCCTTTATCGGCAAGGTCGGCAAGGATGTGTACGGCAGACAGCTTTGCGATGTCGTGACCAAGGCAGGTATTGATACAAGCGCCCTGCTGTTCGATCCCGAAGTTCATACGACGCTTGCGGTCGTGCATACCTTTGAAAACGGCGACAGGGATTTCTCGTTCTACCGCAATCCCGGTGCGGATATGATGCTGACAAAGGACGAGCTGCCGCTTGACATGCTTCAATCCTGTCGCATCTTCCATTTCGGCACCTTGTCCATGACGCATGACGGCGTGCGGGAGGCGACCAAGGCCGCTGTAAAAGCCGCCAAAGAAGCGGGCGCGCTGCTTTCGTTCGATCCAAACCTTCGCCCGCCGCTGTGGAGCAGCGAAGCACTTGCCAAGGAGAACATCGAATGGGGTCTTTCCCAAGCCGACATCGTTAAGATTGCGGACAATGAAATTGTGTTCTTAACCGGCGAAACGGATTACGATAAAGGCGCGGCGATCCTTCAAGAGCGGCATCCGAACATCAAGCTCTTAAACGTCACGCTCGGCGCAGACGGCGCGATCAGTTTCTGCTGCGGACACCGGGTGTTCGTTCCGGCGTTCCGGCTCGGCGGCACGATTGAAACGACCGGCGCGGGCGACACGTTCTGTGCGTGCGTGCTGCATGACGTGCTGAAGCATGGCGTCGAAAACCGCAGCGAGCAGAGCCTTGTCGATATGCTCCGCTTTGCGAACGCCGCGGCATACCTTGTGACGACCAAGAAAGGCGCGATCCGCTCTATGCCGAACCGCGGCGAGATCGAATCCCTTCTTTTCTGATTTACTCCCCTACAAACAAGCGGCGTCCGGAGCACTTCCGGACGCCGCTTTGTATACGCTGATAATCTGGATTCTTGCGTTGATAGAGGTTATGGCAGAGAATCCTGTAAGCAAACCTCTATACAGTTTGTCTGTTCCAAGAGAAAACCGGTCTGAAACGGTTTCTTACTTGACGGCTTCGCCCTTCTTCCACTTGGAGAGGCGGAGGAAGTAGCGGACATAGTACTGGGCAAACAGCAGCATCAGCACAAGGAAGATCACAAGGAGGATCGTTCCGAAGGTCGTCATGTGCGCCGAGTAGAGCGCAGGCGCGTCGGAATTGGCCGCCATGTAGAGGATGTTCTTCGTTGCCTGCCGCATGGCCTTCTGGCCGGAAACGGTGCCGGTGATGTCGTTCGACAGGGAGGAGATCAGCCCGTAGCTCAACTGGAAGTCGTTGCCCGCCAAGGTGGCGCGATTGATATCCTCGGTCGTGCAGGCCATGACGCAGTCGGTGATGACCGCACCTCTGAAGCCCCATTCGCTGCGCAGAACCGTGTTCAAAAGCGCGCTGCTTTCGGCAGTAGGGGTCGTGCCGATGCGGTTGAACGAGGACATAATGCCCGTCGCGCTGCCGCCCTTGACGCCGATCTCAAAGCCGCGCAGGTAGATTTCGCGCAGCGCCTGTTCGTTCAGCCATGTCACAAGACCGCCGTGATCGCGGTTCGTTTCCTGATCGTTGACCGCAAAGTGCTTGAAGTAGCAGTACACGCCCGCTTCCTTGATGCCGGTCAGCTCGCGCTCCGCCATCACGCCGGAGAGCAGGGCATCCTCGGAATAATACTCATAGTTTCTGCCGGAGAACGGACTGCGGTGGATGTTCGCCGCGGGGCCGTAAATGCCCGCCACGCCGTAGACCTTGGCTTCTCTGCCATAGACAAGACCCTTTTGATAGGCAAGATCGGGGTTCCAGGTCTTTGCCAGCGTGGACTGGTTCGTGTACATATTGCCCTTAATGCCCGCAAACAGGTTCGCCATCAGGTTGTTGATGCCGTTCGGACCGTCGCATTCGAGATAGCGCGCCTTGCCGACGCTCTTGACCGGCGCGGTCTGCCAGCCGCCGGTGGAGATCAGCGTGGACATTTCATCCTTGGAAATTTGATCGAGCAGCTGTTCCCACTTCTCGTCGTCATACGCGACGCCCTTCATATCGACGAGCTTCAGACCGCTGTTCTTGGTCGTCCACTTAGCGGGAGACGGGTCTTCGAGGACCGTCACGGGGTTCATTAGGGCGTTCACAATCTTGTCGGAAGCCGCTTCGGTCGAAGCCGCACGCTCCTTCGGGAACGTGCCTGCCCAATCCGCACTGGAGAGGTAGGTCACGCCGCCGTCGTTCGTGACATCGTCGAACAGGTTGGTTGCAGCGACGCCGTCCTTTTCGCGCTTGCCGTCGTTGGCGTCGTTGTAGATGACGTCTTTTTCCACGATGATCGTTTTATGGTCGATCACATTGTGGCTGTCGGACTGCAGCCGAATGTCGTATTCGCCGGCTTCGAGCACATACGCGCCGCCCTGTGCCTTGACGCCTGCGTAATCGTAGGACGCCATATCCTCGGCCTGCATTGTGATCGTCACGGTCTCGGAGGCGCCGGGGGCAAGCTCCTGGGTCTTGGCAAAGCCGCCGAGTACTACCTCGCTCTTTTCAATGCCGCCCTTGTTGTATGGCGCGGAATAATAAACCTCCACGACCTCCTTGCCCGCCGCCGTGCCGTTGTTGGTGACCGTCGCCTTGACCGTAACGGTTTTGCCATTAAAGGTCACGTCGTCGAGTGTCTGCGTAAAGTCCGTATAGGAAAGGCCGTAGCCGAACGGGAACTGCACGGTGGCGTCGTAGTCGATAAAACCGTCCGCCGCGGCGGTTTCGTAATATCGGTAGCCGACATAGATGCCCTCGTTGTACTTCACATAGTGGTAGGGGTCTGCGCCCGCGATCGCGTCGCCGGTACCGGCAGCGACACCGGCATTCGCGTAGGAGGCGTTCGTGTAATCATAGCCGCCGAAGCTGTAATAGGTCGGGTTCGATTCGACTGCGTAAGCAAACGTATCGCTCGTCTTGCCGGAGGGATTCGCCTTGCCGGAAAGCAGGTTGCCGAGCGCGATCGTGCCGACCGAACCGAAGCATTCCGTCCACAGCGCGGCGTCCACATTCTCGTCCTCCAAAAAGCCGAGTTCCATCGCGTTGGTCGAGTTCAGCACGACCACGACCGTGCCGAAGTTCTCTTCCAAAAGTGCAAGCATGCTTTCCTCGGCAGCGTTGAGTTCGAGGTAATGCCGTCCCGCTTCGCCGCCGTAATACGCAGAGGTATCAAGCGGCAGGTCGTCGCCTTCGCCGCCGACGCGGGAGATCACATAGACCGCCACATCGGAATAAGCCTTCGCACCGTCGATCAGCGCCGCGGACAGTTCGCTTGCGGGATTCTCATACAGGCCGAAGTCGGTGCCGACAAGGCCCATGCTCACATTTGCTTTGGCGTTTTCCGCATAGAACGCGATCAGGTCGGGATTGAGCGCAAAGCCCGCTTCCGCCAGTCCGTCATACAGACTCACATAGTTTGTGCCGCCGGAGCCGGAACCGGTGCCGCCGAACGTGGAATAGTAACTGCCGCGTCCGAAAACGTTGATCTTCGTTTCCTGCAGCGGGAGCGTTTCGTTCTTGTTGGTCAAAAGCACGATGCCTTCTTCGGCTTCCTGCAGCGTGATCGCCTTGGCGTCGGCGGTGACGGCGTCGAGCACGTCGCCGGTCGGTGCTTTGGCAAATACGATGTTGTCGATCACGCCGAAGTAGGCGGAAAAGCTCAATGCCACCGCGTTGAACAGCAGCACGAGCACCAGCAGAAAGGTCACGACGCCGAAGCCGAAGCGGTTCGGGCGCTTGATGCGCTTTCCGTTAAAGATGCGAACCTTGCGGTTCTTGCGTTCTTCCTTGGTCATAATACGCCTCCTGTATGCCTTATTGGGATGAGAGTATCATAACGCATCGTAAAGACTTTGAAAAGACGGTTGGCAAATTCGGTAAAAGCAATGGCAAAAGCGGGCTTTTCCGATGCGGCGGTTTCTGCTATAATACAATTGGAAAGGAAGGGGAAATGCTAATGCGAATCGCGATTGTGGACGACAATGCCGCCGACCGGGCGCAGCTGTCGGAATGTCTTTCCCACTATTTTTCGGAAACCGGCGCGGAATACGAAACGACGGTGTTCACCGATGCGGCGTCGTTTCTGTCCTCGTATCGGTATGAATATGATTTTATCATCCTCGACATCGACATGCCGGGACTTTCGGGCATCGACGCGGCAAAGCAGCTTCGAGAGCGTGACCCGCATGTAACGCTGATGTTCGTCACCAATATGCCGCAGTACGCGATTGAAGCGTATGCGGTGGAAGCGATGGACTATGTGTTAAAGCCGATCTTCTACCCCGATTTTCACCTGAAAATGAAAAAAGCGGAGCGTTACATTCTCCGCAATGCCGACGCGCCCTTGCTTTTGCAAACGGCGAACGGCGCCGTGCAATGCCGCACCTCCGAAAGCCGTTTCATCGAATCGCGGCAGCATTACCTGTTTTCTCATTCCGCCGCCGAGGCATACCGCGTGCGCGGCAAGCTGTCCGCCATCGAAGCGTCGCTGCTGCCGTATCATTTTGTGCGTTCGGGCGAAAGCTACCTTGTCAATCTGGCGTATCTGTCCGCCGTAGAGGGGAACGATATTGTCGTTGCCGGGGAGCGGCTGCCGCTTTCCAGACGGTTTCGCGCATCGTTTCTGTCGGCATTCACGCGCTATATGGGAGGGTTCTGATGCAGCCGGTGTATGTGTTTGAAGAATTGCGACTGCCGATCGAGCTGCTGGCGGCGGCGCTGCTGTATCTGTTGCCGTTCGCCAAGCGCAAGCCGCACTTTGCGCTTCGCGCCGCGGGCGGATTCGTGTTTTTTACGCTCTGCTCGCTGCTGTACTTTGTCATCTTCGGACCGGACAAGGAAACACCGCGGCTTGTATATCTGACGGCCTTCTGGTATGCGCTGATCGGACTGTTCGCGGCCTTTTATGCGCGGCTGTGCTTTTCGATCAGCCGCAGCGACGCCCTGTTTTTCGACATTGCCGCCTTTTTGACGCAGAACATTGTCTACTGCATTTATCACTGTTTTATGGCGCGCGTGCTGTTCCCCGCTTTGCGCGACCTCTTGCCGCTGTATATCTTCGGGGCGATGCTTTTCTCCGCTGCCGTTTATGCGCCGCTGTACGCGCTGTTCCGTAAGCCGCTGCACGCAGCGGGCGGTAAACTTTTGGACGATACCCGCTATATGTTCGGCGCGCTGTGCGGCGCGTTCACGGCAATGATGGTGGTGCTTCTGTTTTACCAAGGCGCGTTCTCCATGCGGGTGTCCGTATACGATACGCTCGCATGGCTCAGCGGCGTGCTGATTTGCCTGCTGTTCCTGCTGATCCAATACAGCATGATCCGCATCGTGCTTCGCAACCGCGAAACGGCCGCGCTCGAAACGATGCTCCGCGGCAGCGAGCGGTATTACGAGCTGTCCAAGGAACACATTGCGATTATCAACCGCAAGTGTCACGACCTCAAGCACCATCTAAAGGCGCTCGAACGCGCGTCCGACGCCGACCGCATGGAGTATATCAGGGAGGCGCAGAACAGCATCGACTTCTACCGCCACCTGATCTATACCGACAACGAAGCCTTGAACACGATCCTTGCCGAAAAAGGACTGTTCTGTCAGGAAAAGGGGATCGACTTCGGCTGCGCCGTCGATGACGTGGATCTGTCGTTTATCCGCCTGCCCGATTTGTACGCCTTGCTCGGCAATGCGATCGACAACGCCATCGAGTATGTCGAAACCCAAGACGACCCGACGCTTCGCACGATCTCCATGCGCATCGAGCGCAAGGCCCTGTTTATCGGCATTCAGGTCACAAACCCATACACAGGCGAACCACTCTCTTTGGACGAGCTGCCGCATACGCATAAGGCCGACGCCGCCGATCACGGCTTCGGAATGCGGAGCATCCGTTTCCTTGCCGAAAAGTACGGCGGCACGATGGAGTATTCGACCGCCGACCGCCTGTTTACCCTGCAAATCCTGCTGCCGATGCGGTGAAAAGACCGTATTCGCGGCACCCGCGCTTTCCTTTTTCATATCCATCATAGACAGAACACGGCATGCGTCACACTTGCCGTGTTTTTTTATCGCAGGGGCTATAGAACGCTCCTTTGCAAGTCAATTTTGCCGAAAGGCCGAAAACGCTTATCGCTGCGTCATTTGAAGAAGTGGAGTCAAGGCTTTTTTGATTTTCTCCAAATCAGTTGATAAAGTCAACAAATGATCCGGCGCTTTTTCTGCTTCCCGTTTCGCAACACATTCTTTTACTGCTTTCTCTATAGCATATCCATCCGACATGGAATTGCCGCGTCCTTTTGCCGAGGAGGAACAGGAATTATCCGGTTTTATATCCGCCTTTGCGACGGGACATTTTTGCGCAGCACCGACAAAATGAATTGTGAACATTGTGAACTTTCCGCGGGAAGTTTTGCGGCTGCAATTGCGCTATAGTAAGGGCAGCGAAGGGAAGAAAGGAGAATGCGATGAGCACGAAGGAGCTGGAAAGCCGCATCGAGGCGTACTTCGCCGCCTGCGACGCAACGCGCGAACGCTATCCGCTGAAAAACGGCGGATTTATGGAGAGAGCTATACTGTAAACGAAGAATTCAAATTGACCTGTGAAAAATAAGAAACGGACTGCGACGACCTCTCTGTGGTAGGAACCGGAAATTGCAGTAAAACAGGGAAAAATGAGTTCTGGTGCCGCAAGATCAGTATAACACAGCTGAAGGAAAAAGGGAAGCGCTTTTTTCAAACTTTGCGGCAAAATGAACAGTAAATCTCATATCGGAAAGGAGCAAACACATGGACATGACAAGGCGCATCGGAAACACGACGTACAAGGTCAAAATCTATTTTGACGAAAAGGGAACCATGACGATGGAGGATCGCATCTTGCGGCTGATCGCCAATGACACAAACCGGATGAACCGGAGGGCAGCACATGAGGTCCTTGTTTGAAGAACGCGGCGGAACGTATACCGAGGTCGGACAAGTCTTGCTTCCAAACCTTGTTTTAGACCAACAACCGGAAGGCGAAATCGGCATCTGGGGATGGCGTAGGAAACGGTATCTCA
>JAFUDD010000392.1 GCA_017459315.1 Clostridia bacterium
AAGGCATGATCTCGTTGGAAAAACTGGCAAGTTAGCTTCTTTCACCTTCTTTTGGTGCCTTAGCTTTGCTATGCCCAAAACGCTCCCTTGGCTCCCCTCCACTTCGATTATCTGTTTTCACACTATCACTCCTTTTCAGAGATCGCAAGGCAGCAAAGGCCGTTCGGCCGCACCGTAAACGTCAGCTCGTCCGTTTGCGCCGCGCCAGTCGGACGGCGCCACAGATCGGTCGGCGTCAGCGTCGCGCCGGGCATGCGCACCGTTGCCGTGCCTGATTTGCCGCTGTGATCGCGCAGCCATAGATACCGTGTCTGTCCGTCGTCCTGCACCGTGACAAGCTCCAGCGTGTCCGGAATGCCGGCTATGAACGCCGGCGCTTCGGGGCCGGACAGCTTTAATGCGGCGTCCGGCGCGGCGGAGCGGATCGTGAAGCGATAGGTAAAATCGCCCTCGATCCATTGCGGGAAGTTCGTGCCCCACATATTGTTGAACAGATTGAACCACAGCTCCGGCGCGCGGCCCTGCGGGTATTCCGGTTCATATTCATAGAGCCCGCACGACCCGATCGCCAGCAGCGGCGTATCGAGCGGGTACACGGTCACGGAAGCCCTTTCGCCGACGGCGGCCGCCGCGTCCTCCAGGCAGTAATACGAATGGTTCGCGCAGCGCTGAATCTCCGTCGCAGGGTCGATCACCGCGCAGGGCCGTCCGAGCCGGTAGGCGCTCGGCTCCGCCAGCGGCAGAATAAAGCTGCCCGCCTCGATAAACGGTGAAGCCTGCTTGCCGAAGAGCGACAGCGCTACGTCGATGCCGCCCTCCTCCGGGAACTGCACCGTCATCACGATCCGCTCGGCGTCGCCGTACCGTTCGGCGCTCTGCTCGGTATGGTATTCGAACCGGATGCGATCCTCGCGCACAACGACGCGGTCAAAGACCGGCGCGAACGTGCAGTGTTCACATTCCGGATACTTGACCCGGCCGTAATCCAGCACGCCCCAATCGGTGAACCGGTAGCCGTATCGGCGCAAGAACGACTGCACGTCCTCGATGCCTGCGCGGTCATAGCGGTAGGCGAATACGCCCTTTCCGTCACGACTTTGCAGGATCTGCGTGTGCAGCGCAAGGTCCTCGACCGAAGCGATCACGCCGGTTTTCGGATCGAACGACAGGCGATACTGTCCGGCTTCGACGGCGGTTTGCCCATTCTTCGCATAGGCATGCAGCGGCAGCAGCGGTTTTTCGGGCGTGTCGAGCTTCGGCAGCAGCGCCGCGATCCGATGCAGACATTCCGTCGCCCTTGTCATGCGCGTGCGCTGCTCCTCCCACGAGGTCTCCATGAACCGATACGGCGCGGTGTCGCGGGCAGCAAGAAAATCTTCTTTTTCGTAGACGCGATCCTGTCCCAAAAATCGCTTGGTGTCCGCGCCCCATGTATGCTCCTCAAACAAGGCGATCTGCGCATAGTACGCCGCCCACAGCGCGTCCCAGTCCGGGATCGGTTCCCCGCCGTCTTGCAGCCGCTTCTCATACGCGCGATGCAGCCGCCGCGCCAAACGGCGGTTTTCCCGCAGCGCGGCAACCTCCTTCGGGTAGGAGCCGACGCCGTGAATCCACGTATCGGCAAGGTCCTTTGTGACGACCGGCACCGCAGACAGATCGCACTTTGCAAGCTCGCGGTAGAAATCGTCCATCGTCCCGCAGACGATCTCGGCGTCCGGGTATGCGCGCTTGACCTTTTCGACAAGGCCGGTGATGATATCGGCGGTCTGCGGGCCGCAGTTGTCGGCGGTGTGCATCAGCGCCATCCACACCGGGAACGGCCAGTCCTTCGGCGGCAGCAGCGTCGTGCCGTAGCCGCCCTTGGAATACATCGTCAGCACCCGCCCGCCCTGCGTGCTCTGCCACCAAAACAGGCGCGGCACGTCCGGCGGCGTCGCAAACTCGTTGCAGCCGAGGTGCAGAAAGCGGATCCCCGCCTGGCTTAACAGCTCCGGCAGCATCAGCCCGTGCCCCGGCACATCGGTCATTTTCCCCGCGACCGGCAGCGGCTTATGATACCGCTCGGACAGCAGCCTTGCGTATTGCAGCGCCTCGGCATACTCCTCCGGCGCACAGCAGTCGGTATGCGAGGTGAACGGCAGCGCGTGCCACACGATCTGTCCGTTTTCGATCAGCCGGTCCAGCTCCGGCAGCAGCGTCGGATCACCGTGCTCAATAATATAATACAACGGCCAGGCGGGCATTGTCCAGACATAGTGAAGCGCCCCCAAATGCTCGGTGGCGCGGCAGGTTTCGATGACCTCGCGCAGCATGGCGTTGCCGTAGCCGTGCGTCACGTTCTTCGCAAGATCGGTGAACCCGATATCAAAGTGCGTTTTGAAAACCAGAATGATCTTTTTCGTCATGCGTCTTGCTTTTCTCCTTCCAGCTGCCGTTCGAGGCGGTCGATCAGCGGCAGCAGCTCCACCGGGTGCTGTATGCGATAGGTCGGCTTTTCCTCCGGTGCCGAAGCTCTGTCCGGATAGCGGTTCGACCAGCTCAGATGCACGGAACGGATGCCGAACCGGTTGGCTCCGACCATGTCGCGCGCAAGGTTGTTGCCGACCATCAGCACGCGCGCCTTGTCCGCCTCCGTCAGGCCGAGCCGCCGCATCGCGGTTTCAAACATCAGCGCGTTCGGCTTTTCAACGCCGAGCTGCTCCGAGATCACCCATTCGGAAAACACGTGGTCGAGGCCGTTGCCCTTCATCGTGTTGCGAAAGGACTGCTCCAGTCCGTCCGCCACCATCACGATCGTATACCCCTGCTCATACAGTGACAGCATCGTTTCCTTCGCGCCCGGAATGCAGTCGGCCTCGTATACGACGCCGTACGGCACCTTGCGCACCTCGGTGCTCTCGTCGATCACGGTGTCCCCGATGTCAGTAAAAATGATCAGCTTCTTTTTCATGTCAGCAAAACTCGATTCTTACAGTTTTCAGTTCCTTTCCGTTTGCGGAAGCTGTAACGGTTCCATCTGCGTCCGATGGCAGCGCGTCCCCTTGCCGTTCGCAGATATCGCTGTCGTACCATGCCGCATCCAAGGGCGTGCCGAGCCGCCATGCGGTGGCGTCGTTTTGCACGTTGACGCCGCGCACGATCACGGCTTTTCCGTCCTCCGACGGCTTTAAGGCCGTCACGCAGACGCCCTTTCCCTCGGACGTGACAAACCCGAACCGTTCCGGCAGCGTCCCCGCCGCCTTCGGAATCGGAATGACGACCGGATCGGCCTGCAGCCAAACGGCTTCCCGCAGACCGCCGCTTTGCAGCGCGCCCGCCGCGTAGGGCAGGATGCCGAGCTCCAGCTCAACCGGACCGAGACATTCGGCGTCCGGCGTCGGGAACACGCCCCAATCGCCGAGCTCCGCGACGCTGCGCAGCACCGTGACGGCGATCTGCTTCCGTTCGGGCAGAATTTCATATTCATACGCGCCGCGGTTCAGCACCGCAAGCCCGCCGGCTTCGTCCTCCGCCGCGACCACATACTGCATCCTTTGGCAGCGGCTCGGATTCGTCCAGTTCGGTCCCGGCACGTCGCCGCGCTCAATAAGATCGAACACCGAATCCGCAAGGTGCGTCTTACCCGCCGTGTCGGTCGGGAACAGCAGCCGCAGTCGATGGTCACGCACAGTATTGATAAAGCGGGTTTTCAGCCGCACGACCGGGCTGCCCGGCTCTAAGGACAGCAGCGTTTCGACCGGCACTTGTACGGTTTTGGGGCTTCTCTCGATCTTTCTTTGCAGGCGGGGCTCCATGCTCTCCCGCGCCGCTGTCAACGCCGCTTCGTCCGCCGAGACCGGCAGCGTCAGCGTCGTTTCGATGCGAAACGTTGTCCTTTGCGGCGCATCCTCCGTACAGGTGATCTTTGCCGTAAGCCCCTCGGAGGTGATCCTTCTGCCGACGGTTTCCCGGAAGATGTATTCGTCCCCGACATCCCCGGTATCTTCATACACGCCGAGCCCGGTATAGCTGCACCCCGTGGTCTTATCCAGAAGGTCGAACGTGCCATTTTTCTGCACCGTGACGGCGACAAACTCGTTTTCCATCCGGTTCTGCCCGGTACAAAGGCCCTTGGCGGCCGTCGCCGCGCCGGTCTTGACGTAGTAGACCGCGTACCCGAACGCAGGCAGTTCCTTTGCCGAAAACGTGATGCGGTAACGACGCTCAAAGTACGGCTGCCGGAACCGGTCGTCCGGCAGGTCATAGCCGAACTGCACGCCGAGCTCCTCCACCGTACAGGGGATGCTTTCCCCGTTCGCCGCGCAAAGGTGCAGCGCGCGTACAGGCTGCCCTTGCGCCGCTTCACGCGCGTCCCGCGTGCCGTAGACGCGGCCGAGCCCGATCACAGCCGAAACAGTCTGCGTCCGCGTCCACGCGGTGGGGTTCACCACGGCAAACGCGGCTTCGGCGTCCGCCGACTGCGGCGCGGCGATCCGTTCGGCCAGCGCATGCGCCGCCGCATCCATGAGATAATCGGCCAGCTGCAGGCTCTTTTCGTAGCGGTAAACGGTTTCGCGGTGCACCTCGTCGATCCCGCAGCCGCAGATGCTGTCGTGCGGGTGGTTTTCGAGGAAGATCTTCCATGCCCGGCGCAGCAAGGCCTGCTCCTGCGGCGCGCCTGCCATCGCCGCCATTGCCATCAGCGGCTCCGCAACAAGCGACAGCTGCGATTCGGCTCTGCGGTTGAGCACCTTGATCGGCGCGCGGGAGGAAGCGGTGTTGCAAAGCGTGTTGTTGCCCGCGGACTCCTGCCCGCAAAGCTCGCCCGCAACGATCTCCGGCGCCGTGTCACGCTCCGCCTGCACCGCTTCGGCAAACGACGCAAGATCGGAGCAGCGAAATTCGATCTCCGGATAGAGCGCACGGGCGGTGTTGATCGCTTCGGCAAGGTTTTGCTGCACCGGCTGATGATCGCTGCCGTTCATAAACAGCAGATGGCGCGACGCCGCATAACGCCTTGCCTTTTGCAGCCGTTCGTCCCAATACGGCTTTGCTTTCGCCGGATCGGTCGGGATTTCGGCGGCGTTGTTGTACCAGCCGGAAAAATACGTGGCCGGAATCGCGCTCCCGTCGGGACTCTGCCACAAAAACTCGCTGTATTGCGGAAAATGCCCCTTTGGATCGGGATCGGTTTCCCGCAGCGTGACGCCCCGGCCGAACGCCGCGCTCGTCATGCCTGCCTGCCGCAAAAGCTGCGGCATCTGCCCGACATTACCGAACGCGTCCGGCAGATACCCCACCGGGCAGACCGGGCCGTACTTTCGGGCAAGCGCCATCCCGTGCAGCAGATTTCGCACGTTGGCCTCGCCGGAGGTCAAATATTCATCCTGCAAAACATACCACGGGCCGAGCGTCAGCCGCCCCTGTGCGGCAAAGCGGCGCAGCTGTTCCTCGCGCTCCGGGCGAAGCGCCAGATAGTCCTCCACGGCGATCATCTGTCCGTCGAGGTGGTACGTATAGGCGGGGTTTTGCTCCAAAAGAGCAAGCACGCGATCCAGCTGCGTCAGCAGCCTTGCGCGGTGCTGCTCAAGCGGCAGATACCATTCCCGGTCCCAATGCGCATGCGGCACGATATGAACGACAGTTTTCATACGCGCTTCCCCCTTAAAACTCGGGCGGACGCTCGTTGGTAAAGGAGGCGCGGTACTGCTGCCGCACATGGTCGATCGGGGATTCGAAGCGCCATTTCGGATCCTGCGCAAGATTTTTGCGGCACTCGGACGGCGTCATGCCGACGTTCTTTTTGAACTGCTTGGAGAAATAGAACTGGTCGTTGTAGCCGACCGACGACGCGATCATCTCGATGGACAGGTTCGGATCGCGCAGCAGATCGACCGCCTTGCTGATCCGGTAATAGATCAGATAATCCTTTGGGGAAAACCCGGTCAGGCTCGAAAAAACGGCCGTCAGCGCCTTGCGCGAGGTGCCCGCGCTTTGGGAGATGTCCTCGATCGTGATGTTTTCATAGTAATTGGTGTCGATAAAGTCGAGCGCGCGCATCAGATAAAATTCCGGCGAGTTGGCCTCCGCGCGGGTCTGGGACGAAGCGTTGTCGATCAAAAAGCCCATGATGCTGTACAGCTGCGCCATGATCTTGCAATAGCGGTTCGGGAACTGCTGCGACGCCCACAGCAGCGCGTCGAAGAACCCGCGCCCCTCCCCCGCGGCGTTGTCGGTGAACACCGGCTCATACACCGACAGGTTCGCGCGGCTCAGATACCGGTCTACGAGGTATCCCGAAAACGCGATCCACGTGACATTCATCGTTTCCTTATAATGCGACTGGATCCGGGTCTCCACACCGGGGAACACGACAAAGCCCTGTCCGGCCTCGACCTTGAAGGTGGCGTGGCGCATCGTGACGGAGCCGCGTCCCTCGTTGACGAAGTACAGGATGTAATGATCCGGCCGCTCCTGCCGATCCAGATCGAGATCTTGATTTCCGCAGTTATAGACGTTCAGCGTCAGGTTGTAATGCGACCGGTCGCTGATATGAATGCTGATATTCCTGTTCACGGGATACCTCCGATGATGTTGTTATTTTCCGCGGCAGGCGTCGCAGTTCCAGCACGCCACAAGACGTCCGTCGCGTTCCTCCAGCGGCGGCGCTTCCTTGCTGCACCGTTCTGTGGCATAGGCGCAGCGCGGATGGAAATGACAGCCCGACGGCGGGTTGGCGGGGTTCGGGACCTCGCCCTCCAAAATAATACGGTTCACCGTAATATCCGGGTCCGGCTGCGGCACCGCGGACAGCAGCGCCTTCGTATAGGGATGCATCGGCTCGGCAAACAGCTCTTCCGTCTTGCCGAACTCCACCATGCGCCCGAGGTACATGACCATGACGCGATCCGAAATGTGCCGGACGACGCTGAGCGCATGCGAGATAAACAGATAGGTGAGGTTATATTCCTTTTGGAGATCCTCCAAAAGGTTAATGATCTGCGCCTGGATCGACACGTCGAGCGCGGAAACCGCCTCGTCGCAGACGATCAGCTTCGGCTGCAGGATCAGCGACCGCGCGATGCCGATTCTTTGCCGCTGGCCGCCGGAGAATGCGTGCGGATAGCGGCGCAGGTAAGCTTTATTCAGACCGACCTGCTCGGCGATCTTGTCCACGGCCTGCTCGATCTCGCGGGTGGTGAGCTTGGTGTTGTAGCGCAGCGGCTCGCTGATGATATCGAACACGGTCATGCGCGGGTCGAGGCTTGCGTATGGATCCTGAAAGATCATCTGAATGTCCTTGCGGTACTTGCGCATCTGCGCGCCCTTGATCTTCAGAAAGTCGATCACGCCTTCATCGGTATGGAACAGCACTTCGCCGCTTGTCGCGTCGATGCCGCGCACGACGCAGCGGCCGAGCGTGGTCTTGCCGCAGCCGGATTCGCCGACGATGCCGATGGTCTCGCCGCGCTCCACGGTCAGCGAAACGTCGCTGAGCGCCTTTACGCTCGTGCCCTTGCCCTCGTATACCTTGGACAGGTGCTTGATTTCGAGTAAAACGTTATCCATGCTGCTTTTCCCCCTGTTCCATCAGCATACAGCGCACGATATGCCCCGGCTCCACCGTGAATTCCGGAATCATCCGGTTCGGACAGACGCCCTCGATGCAGTATTCGCACCGGTCATAGAAGCCGCAGCACGGCGGCAGCTCGACCGGCAGCGGCACGACGCCGTCGATGATATAGAGCTTCTTTTCGCGGCTCTGGTTCATCTTCGGCAGCGAGCGCAGAAGGCCCTTCGTGTACGGATGCTGCGGGTTGTGGAATATCTGGTGCACGGTGCCGTACTCGACGATCTCGCCCAGATACATGACGGCTACATTATCGCACATATTGGCGACCGTGCCAAGGTCATGCGTGATAAAAAGGATCGACATGCCGAATTCTTTTTGCAGGCTCCGCATCAGCTCGAGGATCTGTGCCTGAATCGTCACGTCGAGCGCCGTCGTCGGCTCGTCCGCGATCAGAAGATCGGGGTTGCAGCACAGCATCATGGCGATCATTGCGCGCTGCAGCATGCCGCCGGAAAACTCATGCGGATACTGGTCGATGCGCTTTTCCGGGTTTGCAATGCCGACCTTTTTCAGCATTTCGAGCACATGCGCCCGCGCCGACGCCTTGGTTGCCTTCGGGTCGTGCAGCAGGATGATCTCGGCCAGCTGATTGCCGATGGTGTACAGCGGCGAAAACGCCGTCATCGGCTCCTGAAAGATCATGGAGATTTCCGAGCCGCGGATCGCGCGGTATACGGCGCCGTCGCGGTTCAGTTCCAAAAGGTTCAGCACCTTGCCGGATTTGGTGCGGTACAGAATCTGCCCCGTGCCCTTGCAGTTGTTCGGATTGATGCCGAGAACCTCCTTGCTTGTGACACTCTTGCCGCAGCCGGACTCGCCGACAAGGCCGAGCGTTTCGCCCTTTTTCAGCGAGAAATTGACGCCGCGCACCGCATGCAGGTCATAGTCGTCCACGGCGATATGAACGTGCAGATCCTTCACCTCCAGGATGTGCTCCGGCGCAATCGTATACTCGCCTTGGGCCCGGTCTTTTTTGTTGCTTCTCATAGCCCTGCACCTCCTTACTTATACGGGTCTGCCGCGTCTCTGAGGCCGTCGCCCATGAAGTTGAACGCGAGCACGCTGAGGAACACGAAGATCATCGGGATCAGCTTCCAGTTATAGAACATGATCGTTTCCAGCTTGTTGGTCTCCTGCAGCAGCACGCCCCAGCTCGTTGCCGGCGAGCGCAGGCCGAGGCCGAGGAAGCTCAGCGTCGTTTCGCCGATGATCAAGCTCGGAATCGACATCGTCATATCGACGATGATG
>JAFUDD010000393.1 GCA_017459315.1 Clostridia bacterium
ATCAGGACAATACGCTGCTTTGCGCCTACAACTTCACGCCGGTCCCGTGGGACGACTACCGCATGGGCAGCGAGAAGGCCGGCACCTATACCGAGGTCTTTTCGACCGACGAGCCGCGCTTCGGCGGCACCGATCTGTACCATAACGGTACGGTCCATACCGAGGACGAGCCGCAGGATCGGTTCGCCTACGCCATCCATTTGAAGCTTCCGCCGTATGGCGCCTGCTATTTGCAATTTACCCCGGATCCGGAATAATTTCACAAAGGAGAACGTTATGAAGAAAAAAATCGTTGCCATGCTGCTTGCGGGCGGCCAGGGCAGCCGTCTCGGTATCCTGACCTCCCACATGGCGAAGCCTGCCGTACCGTTTGGCGGCAAGTACCGCATCATCGACTTCCCGCTGTCCAACTGCGTCAATTCCGATATTGACACGGTCGGCGTCCTCACCCAGTACCGTCCGCTGGCGCTGAACGCGTACCTCGGCACCGGTCAGCACTGGGACCTCGACAGAAGCGACGGCGGCGTGTTCGTGCTGCCCCCGTACATGACCGAGAAGGACGGCCGCTGGTACAGCGGCACCGCGAACGCGATCTGGCAGAACCGCGAGTTCATCGACCAGTATGATGCGGAATACGTTCTGATTTTGTCGGGCGACCATATCTATAAGATGGACTACCACAAGATGCTGAATTTCCACATCGAAAACGGCGCGGCGGCGACGATTGCCGTCTACCGTGTACCGCTTTCGGAAGCGCACCGCTTCGGCATCATGAACGCGGACGAGAAGAACCAGATCACCTCGTTCGAGGAGAAGCCGAAGAATCCGAAGAGCGGCAACGCTTCGATGGGTATTTATATCTTCAACTGGAAGCTCCTGCGCAAGTTCATGGAGCTGGACGACAAGGATCCGAATTCCGAGAACGACTTCGGCAAGAACATCATCCCGGCCATGCTGAACGCGGGCGAAAAGATGATGGCTTATCCGTTCGACGGGTATTGGAAGGATGTCGGAACGATCACCTCGCTGTGGGAAGCGAACATGGACATGCTCGGCGAACCGCCGGTGCTCGAGCTTAACGATCCCGCATGGCGCATCTATACGCATAACCTCGCCCTGCCGCCGCACTATATGGATAAGACCGCGAAGGTCAGCGACAGCCTTGTCACCGAGGGCTGCGTGGTGCGCGGCGTCGTCAAGCATTCCGTGCTGTTTGCGGGCACGCATGAGGACATCAACACCGAGATCGTCGATTCCGTCGTATTCCCGAACGCGTTCATCGGCAAGAACGGCAAGGTGCATAAGGCGATCATCGGCGAAAACGTCGTGATCGGCGACGGCTGCACCATCGGCGGCGATCTCCGGGACGGCGAAACCGTCGATAACAAGCTGACCGACGATATCACGCTGGTCGGCAACGACGTTACGATTCCCGCCGGCACCTACATTCCGCGCGGCGCGGTTGTCAACGCGGACACGCTCCATCTCTACACCAAGGAGGCTTAACGTATGATTCACGATACCTTTGCTCTGATTTATACCGGCGACACCAACCCCCTTCTTAGGGAGCTGACCCTGTCCCGTTCCGTCGCGGCGGTGCCGTTCGGCGGCCGCTATCGCGTGATCGACTTCGTCCTGTCGAACATCGTCAATTCCGGCATCGATAACGTCGGCGTTATCATGCAGAAGAACTACCACTCCCTGATGGACCACATCGGTTCCGGCAAGGAATGGGATCTCGACCGCAAGCATGACGGTATGTTCATCCTCCCGCCGTTTATGACGAAGGACAACCCCGGCGTGTTCCGCGGCGATATCGACGCGATCCATTCCGTCATGACGTATGTGCGTCGCAGCACGCAGAAGTACGTGCTGTTCACCGGCAGCCACATCATCTACAACACCACGTTTGAGGCCATGCTGCAGAAGCATGTCGATACCGGCGCGGATATCACGATCATGTACAACAACGACCCGCACTTCTCCGCCGAGGATCAGAACCGCGATCTGCGGCTCATCATGCGGGAGGACGGCAGAGTGACGGAGATGGAGTGGAATCCCTACCGTCCGCGCACGAACGCCCGTTCCTGCGACGCGATGATCATGGAAAAGAAGCTGTTCGAGTACCTGATCGAGGAAGCCTATGCCCGCGGCGATTCCGACTTCACCCGCGACATTCTCCAGCGCCTGTGCGGCACGCTGAAGATCTACGGCTGGCGCTATGACGGCTATGTGGCGCGTCTCGATTCCATCAACACGTACTATAAGTGCAGCATGGACATGCTGAACGTCAACTATGCCCGCGACCTGTATAACCACGATCATCCGATCGTCACCAAGGTCAAGGATCAGATCTCCGCAAAGTACGGCCCGAATGCCGATGTCTCTAACTCGATGCTGGCCGACGGCTGCAGCATCGACGGCACCGTGACCGATTCCATCCTGTTCCGCGGCGTCACCGTCGCCGAGGGCGCGAAGGTCACCAACTCGATCCTGCTGCAGGGCACTTCCGTCGGCGCAGGCGCGGTTCTCGACCATGTTATTCTCGACAAGAACTGCGTGATCCGTCCGGGCCGCTCGCTGATCGGCTATGAGAACTTCCCGATCGTGCTGAAAAAAGGCCAGACCGTCTAACCGTAAATTGTATGACCCCAACCCGTGCGGCGTCCGAAGCGAAGCGGCGCCGCACGGCTGAAACGGAATCTTTTCCGAATATCGAAACAAAGGAGAACCTGCCATGAAGGTATTGATTTGCGCCAGCGAATGTGTCCCGTTCGTGAAAACCGGGGGACTGGCCGACGTTGTCGGCTCGCTGCCCAAGGAACTGCTCAAGCAAGGCTGCGACGTTCGCGTGATGATCCCGAAGTACCGCGTCATTGATTGGAGCTATATTGCCAACATGGAGCATATCGCGCACTATCAGCTGCCGTTCGGCAACGGGAGCGTGTTTTGCGGCATTGATACGATCGAATACGAGGGCGTCCGCTTTTATTTCATCGACAATCTTGCGATGTTCGGTCACGACGGCGTGTACACCGGCGACGAGCAGGAGGGCTTCCGCTATGCATTCTTCTGCCGCGCGGTATTGGATTCTCTGCCCAAGGTGGATTTCTTCCCCGACGTCATCCATTGTAACGACTGGCAGACCGGCCTGATCCCCGCGCTTTTGAAAACGCAGTATGCGCTCGATCCGGAGTATGCCAAGATCAAGACCGTCTATACGATCCACAACCTCCGGTTCCAGGGCCTCTATTGCTGGAACCGCATTGCGGATGTGCTGCACATCGACGGCCGCTATTTCACCTCCGATGCGCTGGAGTTTTACGGCCTGCTGTCGTTCATGAAGGGCGGCATCGTCTACGCCGACCGCGTCACGACCGTCAGCCCCACCTATGCCGAGGAGATCTGCACCGACTATTACGGCGAACGGCTCGACGGCCTGCTGCGCTCCCGTAAATACTCGCTGTCCGGTATTCTGAACGGCATCGACACCGGCTCGTATGACCCGCATACCGATCCGGCGCTGTCCGAGCATTATTCGGTGCGCAATCCGCAGGTGAAAAAGTCCTTAAAAGCCAAGCTGCAAAAGGATCTCGGCCTGCCCGAGCGCGACGTTCCGATGCTCTCGATTGTGTCGCGCCTGACCGATCAAAAGGGTCTCGATCTGATTACCCGCGTGCTGCCGGAGATTCTGTCGCTCGACGTGCAGCTTGTCGTCTTGGGCCTTGGCGATCAGAAGTATACCGACATGCTGCGCGACGCGCAGCGCCGCTTCCCCGGCGAGGTCGTGCTGTGCAGCGTGCTCGATGAAAAGCTCGCCCGCAAGGTCTATGCCGCGTCGGATATGTATTTGATGCCGAGCCAGTTCGAGCCGTGCGGCCTCAGTCAGATGATCGCCATGCGGTACGGCACGATCCCGATCGTGCGCGAAACCGGCGGCCTCAAGGACTCCGTTACGCCGTACAACAAGTATACCGACGAGGGCACGGGCTTCGGCTTCCGCAACTACAACGCGCATGAAATGCTCAAGCAGATCGAGGACGCCGTTACCTATTGGCGCAACGATCCCGAGATGTGGAGCCGCCTTGTACACCGCGCGATGAAGGAGGATTTCAGCTGGAAGGCCTCCGCCAAGAAGTATCTTGCGCTGTATAAGGAAATGCTGGGTCTGACCGTCCGCGCACCGAGAAAGAGAAAGCCCAAAACCGAAGCATGACATTCTACGAAAAGATCATACAAGAGCTGGAGAGGGCCGAACAGTCCCTCTCCACCGTATATACGTTCGCGTTCCGCTTCACAAACGAGGCGCTTTTCGAGTGGGACGAAAACGGCAGGATTTGCACCGTCACCTACGGCGAGGCGCAGCGCCGCATCGAAAGCGCGACCGCCGCGCTGCATACGCGCCTTTCGGCGTATCCCGCGGGCGGCCCGGTCGGGATCTACCTCCCGAACGGCATCGATTGGGTCGTGGCGTTTTGGGCGATCCTGCGCGCAGGGTACAGGCCACTGCTTTTGAACACCAACGCGCCTTTGGATATGGTCGAAGGGTGCCTTACGGAATGTGCCGCAAAGCATGTGATCGGCAACCGCAATTTTGCCGCTGCCGAAACGATAGCGCCGGACGCGCTGACGGCAAGCGGCGACTATTGCGACTGGGCGGACGAGATCATCCTTTGCACCTCCGGCACGACAGGCAAACCGCGCCTGATCGCGTTCGACGGCAAAGCCGTCTGTGCGCAGATCCGCAACTCCGGCTATGTGCTGAAGGAAAACCACACCGTCGCCACGTTCTACCACGGGCATCTTAAGCTGCTCGCCTTTTTGCCGTTCTATCACATCTTCGGCCTTTCGGCGGTGCTGCTGTGGTTTTCCTGCTTTGGCCGAACGCTTGTGCTGCTGCCGTCCTTGGCGCCGGAGGTCATTTCCGAAACGTGCCAAAAGCACGAGGTCACGCACATCTTTTGCCTGCCGATCTTTTGGAACGCCGTCGCGGACGCCGTGCTGCGCACCGCCAAGCGCACCGGGCAGGCTGAAAAGCTCGAAAAGGGCCTGAAGCTGTCCCTTGCGCTGCAAAGCGGGCCGTTTCCGCGGCTCGGCCGGTGGTTTGCAAGGGAAGTCCTGTTCCGCTCGGTGCAAAAGCAGGCGCTCGGCAATGCGGTGCGGTTCTGCATCACCGGCGGCGGCGCCGTGCGCGAGGACACGATGCGGCTGATCAACGGCATTGCCTACCCGCTGTATAACGGCTACGGCATGACCGAAATCGGTATCGCCTCGGTCGAGCTGCGGCACAGCGCCAAGGCGCGCATGGAAGGCTCCATCGGCAAGCTGTTCCCATCGATGGAGGCGAAGCAGGGCGAAAACAGCCTGTGGGTGCGCGGCCGCACCTGCTATACCGCCACCTACGAAAACGGCGTCCGCATCCCGCATGACCTCTTGGCGTGGTTCGATACCAAGGACTGCATCGAGATTCGCAAGGGCGGGTATCTGTTCTTTGCGGGACGTACCGACGATATGATCAACGGCGAAAACGGCGAGCGCATCGCCCCCGCCGTGATCGAAGCCGCGTTCGGCAGCCCGCTGATTCAAAATCTGGCCGCCGTGGAGCAGAAGCGTCCGGGCGGCGGGACGATGGCGGTGCTCGTCGTTGAGCCGAAGCAGCATAACGCCTACGCGCTCGGCAACCTTGCCGAACAGCTGTATGCCAAAAACGCGGCTCTGCCGCGCGCGTATCGTGTGGATCGGATCGTCTTTGCGGAGGAGCCGCTGCCCTTGGCGCTGACGATGAAGGTGCAAAACGGGGAGGTCAAAAAGCGCCTTGCCAACGGCACCCTCCGCGTCCACGCCGCCGACCGGCCGACCGAAAAGGCCGAGACGCTCTATGAAAAGGGCTTGGAAGA
>JAFUDD010000394.1 GCA_017459315.1 Clostridia bacterium
CCTTATGAATGGGTTGTTACGACCGATACTGTCGAATGTCCCGAAGCAGCAAATTATAAGAAGATCCGCATTATCTCTGCTGCACCGCTGTTTGCCATGGCCGTTAAAACGATTCACGACCGTACCTCGATGGGCAACATGCTCGAACATCACGCTTCGGCTCTGATTCAAGATATTCATTTTGAAGAGCAGCCCAAAAACCTTTGATCCTTATGCCAAAGCAGGCTTCGATAACGGAGCCTGCTTTGCTTATCGGAAATGTATTTTTGCAGCAGTATCAGCGAAAACGCGGGTTTACAATTTCTTGACAAGCATCCGTTTCGTCCGATATAATAAGTAAAAGGAGGTGAGCGTATGTTCCACATCGGTGAACTGGTATGCTATCCGATGCATGGGGTAGGAAGAGTAGAGGCAATCGAAGAACATTCCGTATTGGGTGAAACTGCACAGTACTATCTGCTGCGTTTCATAGCAGGCCGCATGACAGCGATGATTCCCGTCAGCGGTGCACAAGCGGTCGGACTGAGGCCGATCGCCGATCCACAAACCTGCCAAGATATGATTCGTTTTTTGTCAGACAATGTTTACGCAACAGAAAGCGAGAACTGGAACCAAAGATACAGAGACAATTTAGACAAGCTCAAAGAAGGTCGCATAGACAATGTAGCCTGTGTCGTAAAGGCATTGATGCGGCGTGAAAAAGAGAAAGGACTATCTGCCGGCGAACGGAAAATGTTTTTAACGGCCAGGCAGGTTTTGATTGCCGAACTGGCAGCATCTACGGGACGCAGCGAAGCGGAATTGCTGCCTCTGGTCGGCGGTTGATAAAATTCGGAAATTACCTCTTGACAAACAAGGGGTTTATTCACTATAATAAGCAATGCTATTGCGCCGGAATACGGCGTGACTATTCATGTAAGGAAGGTCTAATAATATGATACGTACCTATCAGCCCAAGAAAAGACAGCGCAGCAAGGTTCATGGTTTCCGCAAACGTATGGCGACTGCCAACGGCCGCAACGTTCTGAAGCGCAGACGCGCAAAGGGTCGTCAGAAGCTGAGCGCATAATGCTTTCCAAAGCAAACGGAACACAACGAATTGAATGAGCGCTTGCGGCAAGCGGTTGGCTTGCCGTAATTGCTGTATTCGGAAAAGAAAACGGTGAATCGATCCTATTCTTTGAAACGACATAAGGAATTTCGTTACACCTACCGTGTCGGAAAATCCGTAGGTTCGCATTTGTTTTCTTTGATCTGGGCAAGGAATCGCACCGACAGCGTCAAGGTCGGTTTCTCCGTTTCCAAAAAGGTGGGGAACAGTGTGCAGCGCAACCGCGTCAAAAGACGGCTTCGCGCCTGCATCACGCCGATGCTCGGCTCAATCCGCCCAGGCTCCAACCTCATCTTCGTTGCCCGTCGGGAAGTACTCGATGTGCCGTTTGCCGATATGCAAGCACTGATGTCCGGCATTCTCAAGCGAGCCGGTCTTTGGGAGAATCGCTCATGAAACGCGTGTTGATCGGTGCGCTTCGCTTTTATAAAAGAGAGATTTCGCCGTTTCTTCCCAATGCATGCATCTATACGCCGACCTGCTCCGAATACACCATGGAGGCGATTGAAAAGCACGGCGTGTGTAAAGGGTGCTTGCTGGCCGGTTGGCGCTTGTTACGCTGCAATCCGTTTGCGAAGGGCGGGTTTGATCCCGTTCCCGAACCGCATCACAAGTAAGGAGTTTACCGCATGACAACATCCTTCTTTTTGACCCGTTGGCTGTACTTGGCCATGTCGTGGGTCTATCAGCAGATATCTGCATTGTTCGGTTCCTCCGCCAATGCCTCCGGGCATGGCGGTGCTGTTGTCGTTTTAACGATTTTCATTTTTACGTTCGCTATTCGTTTGGCTACGTCTGTCGGCGATATCTCCTCCCGCAAATCGCAGATCAAGATGCAGGAGATTCAGCCAGAGCTTGATAAGCTGCAGAAAAAATACAAGGACGATCCGCAAAAGCTGTATGCCGAGCAGCAGAAAATCCAAAAGGCGCATGGCGTCAGCATGTTCGGCGGCTGCCTGCCGATGCTGCTGATGTTCCCGCTTCTCATTATGTTCTTCAACGCGTTCCGCGCATGGGCGAATGAGCAGATGCTTTCTTTGATGATTGCCATTCAAAACGGCCAGGGACTCGAAATGTTCGACAGCTTCAAGTTCCTTTGGATCACCAATATCTGGCGGCCGGACAACCTGTCTCCGGGCGGTTCCTTGATGAGTGCAGCGGAATTCTGGCAGACATTTGCCGGCGCTTCTCCGATCAAGGATTTCATTTTCTACAACAACCATGCCGACACGCTGAATGAGCTTCTGTATAAGCTACATTTCTTTACGGTGCAGTTCGATGAATTCGGCGTTATGGAATATGTGGTTGCGGCGGATGCCGGCGCAGCCTTCAAAACGGCATACGAAGCGTTTGTCGTGCCGATTACGGATTCCATTCCGAAGTTTTATTCCATGTCCAACGGTTACGCGATCCTGCCGCTGCTGGCGGGTGCGACCGGTTTCCTGATGTCCTGGATTCAGCAGAAGATGCAGCCTGCTCCGCAGAACAATGCCAATTCGCAGGCCAATCAGTCCATGAAGACAATGATGTACTTCATGCCTCTGATCTCCGTCTTCTTCTGCTACCGTTATGATGCAACATTTGCGTTCTACTGGACCTTCTCCAACATTTTCGCCATGCTGGTTAATGTCATTCTGAACGTTACTGTTTTCAAAAAAGGTAAAGATACCAAAAGTGTGGAGGCAAAAGCATGAGAAGCATGGAGTTCTCCGGCAGAAATGTCGATGAAGCGATCTTCCATGGGCTGGTGGAGATGGGTCTTTCCATCGACCAGGTAACAACGGAAATCATTCAGAAGGAAAGCAAGGGGTTATTCGGGCTTGGTGCTAAGAACGCCATCGTCCGCATTACGGAGTTGGAGGTTCCGGTTACGCCGGTCTTTGAAAAGGTTGCCAAATCCGATGAACGTCCGAAGAAAACCGAACGGCAGAAGGAAGATCGAAAGCCTGGCAGAAGCAGCGAACGCAGCGAACGCTCCGGCAAGGAGGATCGCAGCAAGAAGCCCACTGCGCCAAAAATCGAATATGATGATGAACTGGCCAAGACAAATGAAGCGGCTCTGTTCCTTTCGGATCTTTTGAAAGCTATGAAGATTGACGCAACGGTACAGGCTGCACAGTTGGAGGACGGCCTCCGTCTGAACATTGTTTCAGACACCGACGGTCTTTTGATCGGCCGTCGTGGAGAAACACTTGATGCGATTCAGTATCTTGTTTCACTGTATTGGAACAAGGATCGCAAAGAAAATGCCTACCGCCGCGTCAGCGTCGATACGGAAGAC
>JAFUDD010000395.1 GCA_017459315.1 Clostridia bacterium
AGCCTACGCCTGGTTCGTACACTTCCGTCCAGGCATGTGCCATTTCATCGGTCACATCCTGCCATATCTCAGCAGATGCATAGAACCGATAGCCGAATACATATCGAGCAGGAACGCCCATCGCTTGCAGGAGCGCCGTCGTTGCGCTTGCAAAGTGGACGCAATACCCCTCGCGGCTTTCGAGCAGGAAATACAGGACAAAATCTCTGTCCTCCGGCATCGGGCCTGGCTTTGTCGTATAGTGCGCGTGGTGTCGCACATAGTCGGCTACGGCGAGCGCGGTTTGATAATTGTCGCCTGTATCCTTCAGCCCGGCGGCTTTTGCAAACTCGGCAAGGCGCGCGCTTTCTGTTTTATCCGTGATCGTATACTGCTCTTGGGCCCACGCAAGATAAGCGGCTTCCGATTCGGGCATCGACTCCGTTTCCGGGATTTCGTCAAGAAACGTCCATTCGTATTCCCGCTGACCGTCGGCTGTCAAGAAGGATTCGGACAGCTTAAGCCCTTCCTCCGGTACAAAGCCATACGGCGTATAGAGCATTTCGGAACGCTCCGCCTGTATCTCCATAGAGAGCAGCGGGTCACCGCCGCGCTGCAGGCGTTCGCCGAGCGCAGCCATAGATTGCCATGTACCGGTATAATTCGATACGCTGCGCCACGCGTTCCGCTCGTACCGTCCGAGCGAATATGCGCGCAGATACAGTTCCCCCGCCTCGGAGGTGCGTAAAGACAGGATTTGGTCGCCGGTGCGTTTCCATTCTTCCTCATCGGTCAAGTCTTCCGTATGCTTGACCCGATTGTTCAACGCGCTTTTTACGTCGTCAACAAGCTCCTGCACCTTATCTCCGATCATGCGCTGCCGCTGCTCAAAGGAGATTGGCTCATACGTTTCCGGCGGTGACGCCAAACGAATGACGACGCCGAGCAAAAACACACCGAGCAGAATGGCAAGCGTAACCGTACCGCACCGTTCCGCATCGTATACGCGAAGACTGCCGGTGACAAGACAGGTTCCGAAATACAGCAGCAGCAGAAATACCGCCCAGTACGCTATCGGCAGATCGGTGTAGATCAGGCTGAGCATGAACATCGGGATCGGCACGATCACCGGCAGGAGGATCATCTTGCTGCGGATCAGGCTCCATGCAATCGAAAGGCCGAGCAGAGCCATCACAAGCAGCACGAACCAACCGACTGCATCGGTCGGAAGCGTTTCGAGCCCTGCCGGTATCTGCACGGCGGCAGGCGCCTCCAAAAACGGCACATCCGGCGCGAGCATATCCAGCATGGCATACCGCACGATCCGAAAGCCGTACAGGATATCGAGGCGTTTCCAAACGAGCAGCGGCATTAAAACCGCAAAGTATAAAATGCCTGCCGCAAGGCTGAACGGATGCGCATGCATCCAAACGGAAAGGCATAGCCCGATGCCGATGGCAGCAAATATAAGTGCCACCAGCGGGTACGGAACGCTGTAAGCGGTCAGCACGGTACACGGTGCGGCAAGCACCGTAAGGGTAATCAGTACGCCGTCCGAAAGCGTATTCAAAACGGCATGCAGCTGTTTTTTCATTCGCCCGCCTCCTTCCCCGGCGACAGGCGGCAAACGAGCGTATCGTTGCCCGTGCGGATCGGAAGCGTGTTTTCGGCGTGCATCGGCTCGGACAGGAAGGTTTTCAAGAAGGTCGCCAGTTCTCCGTCGGATCGGATCCGAAGCGTTTTCATGCCGATGTACAGCGTGAAAGGAATCTGTTGCTGCAACAGATGGTCGGTCAAAAAGGCAAGCTGATCCAAGAGGTTCTGCTGCTTGGCATACGAATCCGGAAGATCGAGCGCAAGGATGATGTTTTTGCGAATCAGCTCCTGCGGCTCGCGGATGATCAGCTCGTCATGCTTGCTCGACAGCTTCCAATGGATCAGATTCAGCGAATCGCCCGGGCGATAGCCGCGCAGCTCATGCTCTTCGGAAAAGCCCTGCGGCTTTGCCTTGAGGATCTGTTCGGAAGGATCAATCAGCGTCGGCATCGGATCGGGCGCGACAGGCGTCGGCAGCACGGTAAACGTAACCGCATTGGCTTTTCGCACAGGAATCGCAAACAAGCCCAGATAATCATAGGCACGTGCATAGCGGATCGAGCAGCGCACCGTACCGATGCGATCGGTTGCCGTTTTGATCGTCTTATCCTTTCGATGCAGACCGATCAGCCGGAACACATGGCGCGTCGTCTTTTCGTCGGCAAACAGGTTTTGCTCCTCGATGCAGAGCTTCAGGCAATCGAGCGGCAGAAAGAACCCGCACAGCGCACGGACACGCACATGCGTCCCATTTCCGCGCTGCACGTCCTCCGCGCCGATCAGCATAACCTTGGTTGTCAAAATGGCGGGCAGACTCAACAGCAGCGATACGACGGGCAGGCACAACACAAACAGCAGTATGTAATGGGAAACATACTGCCCGAATGCAAGATGGAACGACACCGCCGAAGCCAATGCCGACAGATAAAGAATCCGCCGACCGCGCATGTTATTTCACGGTCGGAGCCGGTGTGTTTTTCAGAATTTCGGTTAAGATCGCTTCCGCGCTGCGGCCGGCGGCCTTCGCATCGGCGGTCAGCAGCAGCCGGTGGGTGATCGTCGCCGGATAGATCAGCTTTACGTCGGCGGGAATCACGTAATCGCGGCCCTGCACCCATGCAGCGGCCTTCGCCATCGAAGCGGCGGCCAGCGAAGCGCGCGGGCTTGCACCCTGCAAAATCTGCGCGTGACTGCGCGTGGCGTTGCCGAGCCGGATGATGTATTCCAAAATCTTGGGATTGATATAGGTATGGTCGATGACCTCACGGAT
>JAFUDD010000396.1 GCA_017459315.1 Clostridia bacterium
CCGTTGTGACGATCCCGTGGAACAAGCCGACATTTACGGCAGAGGACATCGAAACGCCGGACAATGCAGCGGCCGTCCTCGAAAACGGCAAACTGACCGTGACGCTGCACCGGCTCGACGCCTATGCGTGCATAACGATCCGATAACGAAACATCCGATCATCCGATCAAATTCATACCAAGGAGAACGACGATGAAAAAAGCTATTTCCCTGACACTGTGTGCTTTGATGCTGCTTTCGACGCTGCTGCTGTTCGGCTGCGGCGGCGAAGCGACCGACAACGGCGGCGCAGAGGGCGAACCGCTGAAGCTGACGTGGTGGATCCCGGTCGGCGAGGACTCGACCTACTATGATTCCTATGAGCAGAATCCGGTCGTGAAATACTTCGAGACGATGGAGTTCAACGGTCGGAAGATCAAATTCAGCTTCCAGGTCCCGATCTCCGGCGCGGAGCTGGACAACTTCAACACGCTCCTTGCCACCGAGGATTATTCGATGGTCATGGACATGAGCCGTTCCACGACGAGCGCGGCGGAGCTGTTGGAAGACGACGTGATCTACGATCTGACCGATTACGTAGACAAATACATGCCGAACTACAAGGCGGCCTTGGAGCGTCACCCCGAAAGCAAGCAGTTCCTGTATTCCAATGTAAACGGCGAGCAGCGCATTTTGGCGATCTCCTCGATCACCGAGGAAACGCTGAACAACTTCATGGGCTGGATGTATCGCCGCGACTGGGTCGCAAAATACGGCACGAACCCCTCCACCGGCGCGGCGTTCACGTGGTCCAAGGACGAATCCGGCTGGCATGACGACGTTATATTCCCGAGCTGGTACAACGAGGATCTGAAAGCGAAATACCTTGAAATCGACCCGACATGGGACGGCACCTGCCCGGTCTACATTTCCGACTGGGAATGGATGTTCGAGATCTTCACCAAGGCGCAGGCCGATCTCGGCATCACGGACGGCTACTGCACCTCGATTTTCTACAAGGGTTATAACGAGGACGGCTCGCTGTTCACGGCATTCGGCGGCGGCGCACCGCTCTGGTACCTCACGCCCGACAGCAACGCGGGCTTCGGCGGCGATTCCGAATCCATGCGCGCCTACATCGAATGTCTGAACAACTGGTACAGCAAGGGCTGGCTCGACAAGCAGTTTGCAGAGCGCACCGCAGACCAGGCGTATTCGATCAACACCTCCGCTTCCCATGCGGGCAAGGTTGGCATGTTCGTCGGCCGCAGAGCCGAAACCGGCGACCTGCTCGAATCCGCAGATATGCCGTACACCAAGGACATCATGATGGTGGGCGCGTATCAGCCGATCAATGACGTTTACGGCTCCGACGCCGTCAAGTATCAAAAGCCATACTCGATGTATCAATACAGCCACGTCCGCAACGCCAACGTCATCACCAAGAAGGTGGCTGAGGAAGATCTGCCCACCGTGCTTGCCTTCTTCGATTACCTGTTCACGACCGAAGGCGGCCTGAAGCTCTGTCTCGGTCTGACCGAAGACGAAGTGAAGGAGATCAACGATCCGACCTACGCGAAGTTCGGTCTGACCTACGGCTATTATCAGGACGGCGTGAACGAGCAGGGCATTCCGGTCTACATCCGCAACCCGCAGACGCGTGAGGACAACAACCTTGCCTCCGCCGTTGCCGGCAAGCGCATGAGCACGGGCATCTATGACTGGGGCTTCGTGACCGCGCTGAACCAGAGCTACACACCCGACGCCGTGCAGTGCATGCTCGCTTGGGATCACTACCAAAACTACGGCTACATTCAGAAGCAGACGAACGACCAGTTCACCGCCGATGAATCGAATGCCTACAACAAGACCAAAGCGAACATCGACACCTATATGTCCACGCAGGTTCCGGCATTCATCACCGGCAAGCTCGATATCCATGACGACGGCGCATGGAACGACTACTGCAAAATGATCAAAAAGTACGGCCCCGGCAAAGTGACCGACGCATACCAGCGCATCTGCGATCTCTACAAATAAGATCCTTCTTCCTCCTAATCAAACGGCGGCTTCAGTTGTGTTCCGAAGCCGCCGTTTTGCTTGCGGCAGCAAAAAGCCCGGTCGCGCGGACCGGGTTTTTGTTTCTCTATGGTTTTAAATTCACATCCACTCGGACGGGTCGCGCCAGCCGCGTTCGCCGAGGTATTTATCAAAGTCCACTTGGGCAAGCTGCTCCTTGGTCAGCTTGGCGTTCATCATGCGCGCCCAGCCGCCCTCGGCCTTCTTGTTATCCATCGCGTCGGAAGGGCGCATCAGGTTCAGCAGCGGTTCGCCCGCCTCGAAGCGGCGCGCATTCTCGCGGATGATCTCGATGCTGGCTGCCGCACGATCCGGCACCTGCGGGGTCGAGTGGGGCGTGATATAAACGTTCGGCATTGTCCACAGCGGCGATTCGGGGGAAAGCGGCTGCTCCTCGAATACATCCAATCCCGCGCCGGACAGCGTGCCGTTTTGCAGCGCCTCGATCATGTCCTCTGTGCAGATCACGCCGCCGCGCGCCATGTTGACCAGGAATGCGCCCTTTTTGACCTTGGCGAGCGTTTCTTTGTTGATCATGTGGAACGTTTTGTCGTTCAGCGCGATACAGAGCACGATAAAATCGGATTCGGCCAGCAGTTCGTCCAGTGTGTCGCCGTTGTCGATCGTGTACTGCTTTTCGATAAAGTCAAAGCCCGGAACCGCGTTGAGGTTATAGGACAAGACGCGCATCCCGAACGCATGGCAGCGCGTTGCAAGCTGCTTGCCGTTGTTGCCGAGGCCGATGATGCCGACGGTCCTGCCATACAGGCCGCGCCACGACTGCATCCCCTCTACGCCCCACTGCCTGTTCGCCTGCGCCGCAAGGAGTTCCTTGGTGTGATAGCAGCTTTGCAGCATGAAATAGATCGCATGCTCCGCAAGCACCGGTGCGCTTCTGCCGCCCGCGCCGGTCACGGGGATCCCACGTGCGAATACCTCTGGCCGCGCCGAGCCGTTCAGGCCCGCATGATCGCAGAAGATCCATTTGAGCGTATTTTCTCCAAGCAGACAGTTATCCACGTCGCCGAGCAAAATCGCCGCATCCGCGTCGCGTGCTTCCTTTTCGAGCATTTCCTTATCATAGAACGGCACCCAGACAAATTTCGCCGTCGGGAACACATTCCGCAGTGCTTTCATATTTTTCTTGTTGTACCAGACAGTCGTCACGACCTTGTTGATTTTCGGCATACGCAATCCTTTCCGTCCGATGATGGGACAAACCTTTTTGATCGTCTTTATCATACCATATTCCATTCCTTCCCTGCGTCCTCCTATTTGCTTTTTCGTGTTTTGATTCGCAAGACAACGGATAAATTGCGATCCGGTACGGAAAAAATCGGTCTGAAAACGACAGATTATTTTACATTTCTCCGTTAACTGACGAATTATTATACTGTTTCTCTAATTAGTGATTGCGCAAAAGAGTGGACGGAATGTATAATGAACATATCCTAAGAATGCGGAGGCGGCTATGGAACGCAGCGAACGGATCAACTATTTTCTGGAATTGATGTCGTGCAGTCAGAACATCGGCTACTGGCGTTTTGACGCCGAAACCTTTGCTTTGGAGACCTCCACCAGTCCCTATCGGGACGAACGAACATTTGTGCGTCTCGCGTTCGGAGACGAAAAGCGATTTGCGGACATCCGCGCCTACGGCGAAGCGGAGAACGTGCCGTTGATCTCCAATAACAACATTGATTTAAGCTGGGCGACGATCTTTGAAACCGAAAACAGCGCGGTCAAAAAACTGCACGTCCTTGGACCGCTGTATACAAGCGATATTTCCGCGGCGGTGATTGAAAAGGAACTGGATCGGCACTACATGTCGCAGCGGATTCGCCGCCGTGCAATCACGATGCTGGCGGGGCAGCCGGTGCTGAGCGCAA
>JAFUDD010000397.1 GCA_017459315.1 Clostridia bacterium
CCTCGGCGGATTGAAACAGGGCTTCGGCTGACCGCTGCATCTCCGAGTCCAGGCCGGTGTCGATGCGGTAGCCGCCGGTCAGCAGCGCGCTCATGTCGATGTCGAGCAGCTCGCACGCGTCGGTCAGCGCCAAGTCGATCGCATAGCTGTGCCGGTTGCGCAGCGTGTCCTCTGCCAGAACAAGCGGTTCCTCCTTTGCGGCGGCGGCCTGCGCGGACGAAATCATGCCGTATTCCACCATCAGATCGAGAATGACCCCGCGCCGTCCGACGGACGCCTCCGGCCTTAGGTGCGGTGCAAAGCGGGCGGGTGACTTCAATACGCCCGCCAAAAGCGCGCTCTGCGCCAGCGTCAGATCCTTGGCGCCGACGCCGAAGTATCCGCGGGCGGCCGCCTCCACGCCGTAATAGCCCGCGCCGAAATAGACGCGGTTCAGGTAGGCCTCTAAGATTTGTTCCTTGTTGAAGATGTGCTCGAGCCGGTAGGAGAGGATCGCTTCGTCCAGCTTGCGCGTCAGCGTCTTTTCGGCGCTCAGATGCGTCAGCTTGATCAGCTGCTGCGTGATCGTCGAAGCACCCTCCTTGAACGAGCCGGCCTTGAGGTCCGCGAGCGCCGCACCGCAAATCCGGATCAGATCGACGCCCTCAGGCGTGTAAAACCGCGCGTCCTCGGCGGCGATAAAGGCGTTCGTAACGTGGGCGGGCAGTTCGCGCACCGAAATCGAAACGCGGTTTTCGGTCTTATACAGCTGCGACAGCACCGCGCGGTCACGGTCGTACACGAGCAGCGATTCGTCAAAGTGCGACAGCTTTTCGGGGTCAAGAATATGCCACGCCTCGCGCGAGGCGATATAGCCGATAAAGCCGAACACCGGCAGCAGCAGCAGCGCGAGCGCGCACAACAAAAGACGACGCCTGCGGCGCCGTCGGATCGGTATATAGTTTGGCAGCAGCTTGTTTCGCATGGGGTTAGTATGCGAAAAAGCCTGTGCTTTATGCGGCTATATGAAAAGCCACCGGCGAATGTGGCGCGGGTAGGCGCGGCGCAGCAGCGTAAACGCAAGGTCGAGCGCCACGCAAAGCAGCTCGATCCCAAGGAACAGCACGGACAGCTCGGCAGGGTCGAGCCCGCCGAGCGGATGCGCGCCCAGAAGGTGCAGCAAGACGAACCCCGCGGCGAGGCCGACATTGCAGAGCAGCAGCGCGATCACCGTCTGCGCCCAAACCGCACGCAGCTTTAGGAGCGCGGTGCGCACCGGCGCATACCATGAAACGACCGTCACAAAGCCGAACCATGCGTAGTGCAAAAACGGCAGCGCGAGGATCACCGCCGCCGGAACCAGCACGCAAAGCAGCAGCGCGCCGTAGCGCCGTTCCCATGTCAGAACGCAGAGCGCCGGCAGCGTCAGCGGCAGCAGCGCCACGCCCCACCCGCCGAGGGCTTCCATGCCCCACAGCAGCAGGAGGGTCAGCAGCAGCGCCATCGCCGCAAGTCCCGTATTTCGTTTTGCGATTCGTCCTGTCATTCGTTTACAGCGGAAGGATCGTCAGACCCTTTTTCTCGGCCATTTTCAGCGTCTGCCCGGAGCCGGATTTCCGGTTGCGGACATAGGCGATGCATACGTCGGCGTGGTTCACAAGGTATTCGTTGCGCAGCGCGTACATGAACGGCAAATAATGCTCGGAAAGGTAGTGCGCCTCTGTCGCGCGCTCCTTCAGCGCCGCCCAGCGCGCCTTGTCTTGCGGGCTGAACGCAAAGTCGTGTCCGATAAACGGGACACATAACGTCAGCGTCAGCGCGGGATTCGATTCCATCCGCCGGGCGACGGCTTCCCCGGCAAGCATATCAAAGCCGATGGCCGCGCCTGCATAAAAGTCCGTACAGCCGTCCGCAATCACGTCGTCGATAGCCTGTTCGAGCGCCGACAGCAGATGCGCGTATTCGGGTGAATCCGGCGCGGGCAGATCCCGATGGCCGGTAAAGCAGC
>JAFUDD010000398.1 GCA_017459315.1 Clostridia bacterium
CTGTCGATCCTCGGCAGCATCGTGTGCCTCATCAACCCCGCAAATTTCGTGATCGTGCTGATCGGTCAGACAATCAAGGGCTTTTCCTCGATCCCCGGCGCGTACATCATGATGGCGCTGTTTGCGGACGTATTGGACCATCTCGAAGCCAAATGCGGCTTCCGGGTGGACGGTATCTCTATGTCGGTGTACAGCACGATCCTGACGGTCGTGAACGGCCTTGCCATTGCGTTTTTCAATCTCTTTTACGATGGCGGCATGTTCAGCCACGAAGCCGTCGCGAGCTTTTTCTTCCTCGGCTTTGAGATCTTTGCGCACGGCATCCTGATCGTCGTGCTGCTGTTCCTCACGGTCGAAAAGAACATCAAAGCGGAGCAGGCTTTGATTGCGGAAAGGAAGGCGAACAAAGCGTGAAAGCATTAACTCTCCATCCCGGCGAAACGGAAAACAAGGTCGTGAACCTGTATCCCGAATGTACCGACCAGACCTTTTCAGGCTTCGGCGGCGCAGTCACGGAGGCCGCGGCCTATACCTATTCGCTGATGAGCAACGAGCAGAAGCGGGAAATACTGACGGCCTACTTTGCGCCGGATCGGATGCGTTATCAATTCGTCCGCGTGCCGGTGGACAGCTGCGATTTCTCCCTGGGGCAGTACTGCGGCTATACCGAAAGCGGCGCGCCGGATTTTTCCCATTTGGAAAAGTGGATCCTGCCGATGCTGCGCGATATCGAAGCGGTCGCAAACCGCAAGGTGCCGATCATGCTTTCCCCGTGGTCGCCGCCTGCGTTTATGAAAACGAACGGCCTGCGGGAGCAGGGCGGCAAGCTGAAGCCGGAATATTGCGCCGCGTGGGCGGATTACCTTTGCCGCTATGCCAAGGCCTACCGCGATCTCGGCTTTGTCGTGACCCGCATGAGCCTGCAAAACGAGCCGAAGGCCGTGCAGACGTGGGACAGCTGCATCTTCACGGCAGCGGAGGGAAAAGCGTTTTTGCGCGACTTCATGCACCCCGCCATGCAGCAATACGGCATCGACGATATCGAAATCTATCTGTGGGATCACAACAAGGAGCGCGTCTATGAATGGATGCGCGATATCATCGACGAAAAGACCTCTCCGATGATCGCGGGCGCGTGCTTCCATTGGTATTCCGGCGACCATTTCGAGGCGCTCGACCTTTGCCGCAAACGCTTCCCGGATAAGAAACTCATGCTGTCGGAAAGCTGCATCGAATACCGGTTCTATGACACGGACGATTCCGTCGGCGCGGCGCAAAAGCTGTCGCACGAAATGATCGGCGATCTGAACCACGGCATCGAAGCGTTCTGCGACTGGAACCTGCTGCTCGACGAGACCGGCGGCCCGAACTATGTCCATAACTTCTGCCTTGCGCCGTTTCTGTATGATCGTACCGCCAAGCAGCTCAATCCGACGCTGCTCCAAGCCTATTACGAAACATTCGCGTCCGCGGTCGTGCCGGGCGCGGTGCGGATCGAAACCACGCGCTTTGCCGATTGCATCGACGCTACCGCGTGGAAGCAGCCGGACGGCGCCGTCGTTCTGCTGCTGTTGAACCGCACGGAGGAGGAACAGTCCGTCGTCGTGCGCATCAACGACGACGAAGCCGAAGCCGCGCTCGCCCCGTTCGCGCTCGAAGCCTTCCGGATCGAGAGATAAAACTGCAAAAAGCAAGTGCCGCAGGAACCCCTGCGGCACTTTTGCGTATTTGATTCTGTTTACTGCGCCCGACCTTTGGCCCTGCGGCGCTTTACGCCGCGCACGATCAGGAACACGACCAAGGCGACAAGCAGCAGCAAAACGGCGAGCACAACGATCACGATGATGAGGAAGGATCGACCGAGATCCATGACCTCGCCGATGACGGGCAGCGTCGTATCATAGACGCGGTCGTTCGCTTCGCCGCGCACCGAGACGCGCCAGACGGTGACGCCGTTTTCCTCGGAGAGCTTTTCGACGCCCGTGATCGCCGCCGCATCCAGATTGCAGGCGGGGCGGGCGTAGGTCGTCATTTCGAACATGCTCTTGGCATTCACCGGATAATCCATCACCGCGCCGAACGGGAACACAAACCCCACGTCGAGCGGGAACGTCGGAATGTGCGGCGAGCGGAGCCAATAGCCCGCGTCGGTTCCGCGATACTGCGCCACGCGCGCTTTGTTTTCCGTAAAGCCGTAGGCCTCGCTTGTCAGCTCCGCCACCGACGGAATAAACAGCCGATCCCCTTGCAAAACGTTTTCGGCGGGGTCGAAATCGACCGTGCCGTTGGCCGCGCCGGGCAACGGAATCGAAAAGCCCGGAATCACGATCGCATCGTCGGATGCATCGGTCGGCAGCAGCGCGCCTTGCTCGGCCTCGGTAAAGTGCGTCGAAAGGAACGCCTCGCACCAGCTTTGGATATCACTGCCTTGGTAGTCGGTTGCGCCGGGGTGCGCCGCGGCAAACGTTTCGCCGCGATCCGAAAACGATACCGTCACATCCCCGATATCCCGAAACAGCAGCACATTCCCGTCCTCGCCGCCGATCAGGTTCAGCGAAAGCAGGAACATTCCGTCCGCGCCGGTGTTCGTGTGCGCGGCGTCCAATACAAGCCACTTGCCGTCAAACCCGCATTTTTCGTCCGGCGTGCCGAAGCAGATCACGTCGCCCGCCTTGATTTCGTCTACACCGTCCGCATACACCGGCAGCGCCGCCAGCAGCAGGACAGCCGCCAGCAGCCACGCGGCGATTCGTTTGCAGCTCTTCATTTTTCCAAACCTCCGTTTTCGATACGTTCATCCTACCGCAAAACCATGAACCGAAAAGAAACTGCACCGTATCTTTTTCGTAAAAAGGATTCTCCCGCTAAATCGTGGGAGAATCCAAAGCATGTTTGTCATGGTTTACGGCTCAAGCACCGGGTCGGCCTTCGTGCCGATGCGGATCTGCTTGGTGATCGCTTCGTAGGTCGTCGATTCCTCATAGACCGTGCGGACGAACTTTTTATCCTTGTATTCGTCAATGTAGGTCATCACGATATACCCCTCCGCGCCCTTGCGCTCGATGATCGGCGCGTCGCTCACATACATCGTCTTGTCCTTGATGTATTCCTCGGTGATCGGCAGCACCTCGATGATCTCGCTGCGCTGCTTATAGGTCACGCCGCTGTCAAACGCCGTGCCGTAGACCTCCACGTGGATATCCTTCTTGCGCGACGAGCCGGAATTGCGCGTGATGTAGCAGAAGACGTACAGCGTATCCTTCGTGTTGTTCTGGAACTTAAAGTCGATATGCCCGTCGTCCACGGTCGCGTCCCAGCCCTTGTCCACGTAATCGACCATCATCGTGTGCGCGCGGCGCGAAACGATCTTGATGTTCGCCAGCAGCAGCGCATTGTACATCGTCGTGGACAGCTGACACACGCCGCCGCCCGCTTCGGGCCGGTGCGAGCTCTTATAGATCGCGTTTGCAAGCGCCCAGCCGTTCTTTTCGGTACGCTTGCCGGTCGTGTTGTTGTAGCTGAACGTTTTGCCGGGTTCAAGCCGGATCACGTTCATCAGGCCGACGGCCTTGGAAATATTGATGTCGCGGTTCTGCCGGTTCAGCACCAGATCCTCGTCGGTGCTCGATGTGCCGGTGAAGTAATACGTGGTCGAAAACTCGGACAGCTTCGTCGTCTTTTTCTTCCAGTCCGCAGCGGTCACGGCGGGGGCGGAGATCGTCACCTCCGGCCGGATCTCGGCGGTATAGCGCCCGGCGTTCAGCGCCTCCTCGACCTGCCGCAGCACGTCCTCGGTATCGACCGCCATGCCGTTGACACCCTCCGTATACTTGAAGTACGGCTGATAGTATGTCTCACCGCTCGACTTGATCACGTTTTCCTTGAACGCGATATCGCAGGTCGCGTTCACCGCATGGTTCGGCAGCTGCTCGTTCAGCTCGGTCAGCGCCTCCTTCAAAAGCGCGTCGTCGTAGGTCAGCGGAACGGCAAGGGAGGCACGGCCCTGCGCCTCGGCGGCTTCGATGAGGCGATCCTCTAAAGCAGCTTCGTCGTAGGTCATGCCGAGCTTATCGGCAGTCAGCAGCATCGAATATTGATCGTAGGCCACCGTGATCCCGACCGACTGCATCTGCGTCTCAATCCCGGCCTTTACCGCATCCCGCGCGGCGGCAACGGTCAGCCCGCGCACGGGGATGCCGTTGATATCGGCGTTCGCCGCGATCACGGACGCATCGGTGATCGGCTCCGGCGTCGGGGCGGGGGTCTCGCTTGCACCCGGCAGGATGGCGTGCCCGTTATCGCAGGAGGAGCAGCCGCGCACCGCGGTCACGATCAGCACGGATACGCCCAAAACGATCACCGCGAACGCAAGAAACAGCACCGCAAGCGTCAGGATGCGGCGTTGTTGCTTTTGTTTTTTTGTCAGCCGATGCGACTTGCCGGCGGTCTTGTGCGCGGCGGTCGTTCGCGTGGCCGTGCCGGAACCGGTGCGGGCGGTCTTTGTGCTGCCCGTGCGCCTGACCGTGCTCTTTGCAGCGGCCTTTGCGGATCCCTTTGCGGCGGTCGAACGGCTCGCGGACGCAGTCCCTTGGGCTTTGCGTTCGGGTTTCGTTTCGTTTGCCATGCGCCTATTATAGCAAATCCTTTTCGGAACGGCAACCGTATAATGGGTCGATTTCACAAGATTTTGCAATTCAGTTACACGCGTTTTGCAAGCCGTTCCGGATCGCGCCGTCTCGCTGCCGCGCACGGCGGGGGAAACGCTTTACTTTCCGCGCCCGGCATGGTACAATAGTCCGGAATCGGAGGAAAACACACTATGTTTCATATCGTCTTGGTGGAGCCGGAGATCCCGAGCAACACCGGCAACATCTCGCGCACCTGCGCGATCACGAACACCGCGCTGCACCTTGTCCGCCCGCTCGGCTTCTCGACCGACGACAAGGCGTTAAAGCGCGCCGGGCTCGACTATTGGCAGTATCTCACGCTGTATTATCACGACAGCATCGAGGAGGTCTGGGCGCAGTTCCCGAATGCCCGGTTCTTCTATTGCTCGACGCATGCGCATCACCGCTATGACAAGGTGCAGTTTCAAGACGGCGACTTTCTGGTGTTCGGCAAGGAGACGGCGGGGCTGCCGAAGGCGCTGCTGGCCGCGCATGACGATACCGCGATCCGTATTCCGATGGGCGACGGACAGCGTTCTTTGAACCTTTCCAACAGCGCGGCCATCGTTTTGTACGAAGCATTGCGTCAAAATTCGTTTTTTGGCATGAAATAATGAAAAAAACACTTGCAATGTCCGGCACTCTGTGGTAATATTGCAATGTTCGAGTTTTAGCAAGGAGGTGGACTGAATGGGTAAGTTCTGTGAAGTCTGCAAGAAAGGCGTCATGTCCGGTAATCTGGTCAGCCATTCCAACCGCAAGACGAAGCGGAGTTGGGCGCCGAATATCCAGACCGTTCATGTGGTTGTTGACGGCAAGCCGCAGAAGATGAGCGTCTGCACGCGTTGCCTGCGTTCCGGCAAGGTCGTTCGCGGTAACTGAAACATCTTTAAGCAATAAACCACCGTTCGGTGGTTTTTTGTCGTGCTTGGAGCATTGCAAACAGGTGACAATGGGTAACCGTCTATGATCATCACATCCAGAACCAATGACCGCGTCAAGGCCGTCCGTGCCTTGCAGCAGAGCAAAAGCCGCGAAGCCACCGGCCTGCACCTCATCGAGGGCGACAAATTGGTGCGCGACGCCGTGCAGTCCGGCGCACGGATCGAAACCGTCTATGCCGTGGAGGGCGTGCCCGTCCCGGAGGGCGTCCCGACCGTGACCGTGACCGAAAGCGTCATGGAAGCCATGAGCACGCAAAAAACGCCGCAATCGCTTTGCGCCGTCGTGCATACGCCGTCCGCCGTGCCGCCCGAAAGCTATCCCGTGGGGCTGATCGTTGCGCTCGATCGCCTGCAGGATCCCGGAAACCTCGGCACGATTTTGCGCACTGCGGATGCGCTCGGCGCCGCAGGACTGCTGCTTTCGTCCGATTCGGTCGATCCGTTTTCCCCGAAGGCGCTGCGGGCCGCGATGGGCTCGACCTATCATCTGCCCGTTTGGATCGGGAACCTTGCGGAAGAGCTGCCGCGCCTTATCGAGCAGGGCTATACCTGCATCTGCGGGCATCTCGGCGGCGACCCCGTGCTGCCGCCGCTGTCCGAAAAGACGGTGCTTGTCGTAGGCAACGAGGGGCAGGGCGTGTCCGACGAGGTCGCGTCGCTGTGCGTCCGCTACCGGATGCCGATGAAGGGCCGCGCGGAATCGCTGAACGCCGCGATCTTTGCCGCGCTGATGATGCAAAGGATATTGCAAAGCTGACCGCCTTGCAGTGATATTCGCTTACCGCGAACGATATTGCTTCGCAGTGATATTCGGCTTCGCCGAGTGATATTTGCATCTGCGATGCAAGCTGCGGAAGATTCTCCTTGCGGAGAATCACAATCGATCACATATTTTGCAGCCCGCTTTCCGCAAGGCAAAATTGCTTTTTCCTATCCGCTTCGGCGGATTTTTCTCTTTTTCGACTTTTTCAAATTCATTTGCAACCTTTCCGCCCTTTCGCGCATCTATAAGGTGTACGATCGAACAACGGTCCCCGCTGCCGGCAGGCGGGGGCGAAAGGAGTTTTCCCCATGCAAAGTCCCAAGGATAAGCGGTGGTTTACCGAACAGGTAAGGCCGCTTTTAGACACGCTCTATCGCGTGGCGTATTCGCTTTTGCAGAGCGACGCCGACGCGCAGGACGCGGCGCAGGCGTGCGTCGAGCAGGCGTATCGCTCGCTCGGCACGCTGCAGGATCGCGGCAAGTTCCGCCCGTGGCTGCTGCGTATTTTGAAAAACGAGTGCTACCGGATGCTGCGCGAAAAGAAACGTTACATTCCGTTCGACGACCTGCCCGACGAGGGCGCGGAGCCGTTCGATGCGCTCGACCTCAAGACCGCGTTTTTGCGGCTCTCGTCCGAAAGCCGTCTTGCCGTCACGCTGTACTATTACGAAGGGTACAGCATTGCCGAAATCGCGCAGCTTTTGAACGAGCCGACAGGCACCGTCAAAAGCCGCCTTTCCCGTGCCCGCCGCACGCTGCGGGCCGCCCTTGCCGATCAGGAGGTTTCCCATGCAAAATGAATTTGATACCATCTTCCCCCCGGCGCCGGACAGCTACTATGACCGCATGGAAGCGGTGTTAGCCGGCCTGCCCGAAAAAAAGTCCAACGCCAAGGCCCCGACCCGTCGCCGCACCGTTCCGTCCGGCGGCTTTACCCAAAAGCAGATGATCGCCCTTTCGGTCGCGGTCGTCGTGCTGCTTGCGGCAAGCACCGCGCTCGCCGTCGGCATCTCCATCATGCAGCGCATGCGCGACAAGGGCCTCGAACGCCTCGATGCGTATACGAGCATGGTGCAGGATTCGCCGGTTCCCACCGATGCGATCCCTGCCGACGTAACCGATTCCGATTACGTCGCCTACGTCCCCGTGAATGTCGGGATGCAGAACGAGGACGGCGCATGGCAGCCGCTGGCGCTGAAGGACCTCGATATGTCCGCGACCGTCGGCGCGTTTACGGTGCGCGTGAACAAAATGCGCTATTACGCCAAGGGCGCCAACCCGATCAGCCTGAGTTACGTCGTCGAGAGCGCCGCGCGCGACCCGTATGCCTTCGGGCCGTTCTACCTGTCGATCAACGGCGGCGAGCCGGTGCAGGACAGCGATACCCTCACAAGGGCTTCCGTTCCCTCCGTGACGCCGACGCCCGCGCCGTATGAAGCACCGTATGCCGACGAACGCGAGCAGGGCGACGACGGCCTGTGGCGCGACAGCAGTACCCTGCGGTTCAAGATCGAGGAGAATCCGTTCCTGCCCGATACGACGTTCACCGTCACCTCCACGCTGAACGGAGAGCCGTTTACGCTGACGTATACGCTGACTGCCGAGCGGTTCGAGGCTATGCGGCAGGAGAACCTGACCGCGCTCGAAAACTACGCGGCGCTGCTGAAGAACATCCCCGCCGACACGATCCCCGTCGGCGCGGAATGCGAGGGCTATCGCGTCGTCGAAATCGCGCTGCAGGGGCATTGGCTGTATCACACCGTGGAGAACGTGCCGGCATATTGGGCGGAACACCCGAACGGACGCGATCCGGTCATGGTGCGCGGCGCTGGCTTCTATACGATCATGGACGGCATGGTGTGTCCGGACTTTGAATTCATCAGCAGTGAGCATGACGCCGAGGGCCGCACCGTGGCGCAGCTGTTCCGCGTATGGCTGCCCTATGGCGACACGCTGCCGGCGGAATCGCTGCTGCTGATCGAGGGCGCGCCTTTTAGGATCGAATGGGCGACCGGCAAGGTCACGCTGCCCAAGGACGAAGCCGAGCAAAGGGCTTGGCAGCAGGAGAGCGACCGCCTTACCGCCGAGGGCGGCGAGTACGATTTCAACCGGATCGCAAAGCCCGCGGCCAAGGCCGATACGTTCACGGCCTCGGAGATCGTCTACATGAACCGCATCGGCATGGACAGCCAGATCGGCGTGATCCTCGAAACCGACGAAGCCGTGCAAAAGCCGTTCGAGGGCAAGGAGCGTCAACCGGTGATCACGTTCAACGGCCTTCCTTTAGAGGGCGTCACGTCTGACTACAACGCGCTCGACAGCTTCTGCGGCGGCACGGAAAACAAGGGAAAGCGCGTCGGGTTCTGCTTCTACGGTCCCGCGCTGCGCGCCCTGCCCGATGCGTTCGAGGTCAGGATCTCCTGGAACGGCAGCGAAACGGCGTTCACGCTGCATAAATCGGACTTTGCCGCCTGCTACGGCGAGTCGGACTGGGAGCAGTTCGGCAAAGCGTATGCAAAGGTGTTCGGCATATAGCGGCGCCTCGCCCTGCAAGACATAAAAAATCTCCCCGGATGCTCTCCGGGGAGATTCTTATATCGACTTATTTTTCGTTTCTCGCGGCCTTTGCGATGTTGCAGAGCTCGGTGAAAGCGGCGGCGTCGGTGATCGCGAGATCGGCAAG
>JAFUDD010000399.1 GCA_017459315.1 Clostridia bacterium
CATCCCGAAGCCGTAAAGGTGGAAAAGCGGGAGGAGTCCGACCGTGTCATTATCGAGCTGTCGGTCGATCCTTCGGACACCGGCAAGGTCATCGGCAAGTCCGGCCGTATCGCAAAAGCGATCCGCACGGTTGTCAAGGCGGCTTCCATCAACGACGAGAAGAGAGTCGTAGTCGATATTCTGTGAGCAACTTCTATCGAATCGGCGAAATCGCCCGTCCGCACGGCGTACACGGCGCGGTCAAGGTCAATCCGACCACCGACGACAGCCGCCGTTTCCACGGCCTTACGGAAGCCTATTTGGAACTGCACGGGAACTATCTTCCCGTGCAGCTTATTGTGTCTGCCATCATCCCGTCCGCGGTCGTTTGCGAGATCGCGGGCTATGAAACACCGGAACAGGCAAGCGCCCTTCGCGGCGCATACTTGTGCGTCGATAAGGCGCACGCGGTCAAGCTGCCCGCGTATACCTACTTTGTCGCCGATCTGATCGGCTGCGAAGCGAGCGATACGGACGGCAATGCGTTCGGCAAGGTCACCAACGTCCTGGAGACCGGCGCAAACGACGTGTATGAGATCGAGGGCGGCAAGCTCTTGGTGCCCGCACTCAAAAAGGTGCTGCACGAAGTCGATACCGACGGCAAACGCATCGTATTTGAAGCGGATGTATTGAGGGAGGTCGGTCTGTTTGCGGATTGATATATTGACCCTCTTTCCCGAAATGTTCGTCGGCGTATTCAGCAACAGTATGCTCGGCCGCGCGCAGGCAAACGGTGTTTTGGACATTCACACCCACGATATCCGCGACTATGCCGACAACAAGCATCGCAAGACCGACGATTACCCGTTCGGCGGCGGCGCGGGCATGGTCATGATGCCGCAGCCGATCTTCGACTGTATGGCGGCGGTGCAGGGCGAGCGCAAGGCGCATCGCGTGCTCTTGACCCCACGCGGCCATCTGCTGACGCCCGAACGCGCCAGAGCCCTTGCCGCGCATGAGAATCTGATCCTGCTTTGCGGCCATTACGAGGGCGTGGACGAGCGCGTGAATGCGATCATCGACGAGGAAATCTCCATCGGCGATTACGTGCTGACCGGTGGCGAGCTGCCTGCCATGGTCTTGGTCGATTGCGTTGCCCGGTTCGTGCCGGGTGTGCTCGGCAGCGAGGAGAGCGCGATGGACGAATCCCACATGGACGGTCTCTTGGAGTACCCGCAGTATACGCGTCCCGCGGATTTTCGCGGCATGCTCGTGCCGGAAATCCTTCAAAACGGCTATCACGCCAAGATCGTGGAATGGCGCAAGCAGCAGTCCCTGTTAAAGACCAAGGAAATGCGCCCCGAACTGCTCGGTCGGTTTGGGAAATAAGCGACCGATCCGTGCAAAACATCCGTAAAGCCAACCAAAAACATCCCGTATTTCCGGAAAAAATCCTTGCATTTCTCGGGAATCTGTGATAGAATGTCGCTTGCGACATCGGGCGGTCCGCCAAGCGTGACTTGTGAACGCCTGTGAAAGTAATTTCAAAAGGAGAAAATCAAATCATGTCCGACATTATTCGTGAACTCGAAAAAGAACAGCTTCGTACCGACCTGCCCGAGCTGCAAATCGGCGACACCGTCCGCGTTTTCGTGAAGGTCGTCGAAGGCAACCGTGAGCGTCTGCAGAACTTTGAAGGCATCGTCATCAAGATGCAGGGCGGCGGCATCCGCAAGTCCTTCACCGTCCGTCGTATGTCCTACGGCATCGGCGTTGAGCGTACCTTCCCGTACCACAGCCCGCGCATCGGCCGCATCGAGGTCCTGCGTCACGGCGTCGTCCGCAGAGCAAAGCTCTATTACCTCCGTGATCTGTCCGGTAAGGCCGCCAAGATCCGCGAGCGCATCGAAACCAAATAAGCCAAAACCAAATCGGCGGCTCTCCGAATCGGGGAGCCGCTTTTGCACACTTTCAATATCGGTGGACGTACATTCTCGACGGCTTTTCTTCACCGTCGCCGAGCGCGGGACAGAGGTATTCCCATCCGTACCGTTCATAAAAGCTGGTATGATCGGTCAGCAGGTAGAGCGTGTCCACGCCGTGTGCATGCATATCCTCGCATACGAGCGACAGCAGCCGCCCCGCAATGCCTTGCCCGCGATAGGCTTCCTCGACAAATACGGCGCAGACGTTCGGCGCAAGGTCGGGCCGGTTATGAAAATCGTTCTCGATCACGCCCAGCCCGCCGACAAACCGTGCACCGTCCATGCACACATACCACTGCGGCACGGGTGCGTCATGACGCATGGCGGCCATGCTTTCTTGATACGCTTCGAGCGGTATACCCCATTTTTCATGGAACCAAACGGCTGCCTTTGATAGCAGCGCCGGATACTCCC
>JAFUDD010000400.1 GCA_017459315.1 Clostridia bacterium
ACCGCGCGATATGAATACGCTGCGCCTCGCCGCCCGAAATCTGGTGCGGCAGGTGTGCCAGAATATCCGGCGCAAGCCCCACAGCGGCAAGCTGCCGTTCGATGAGCGCCGACGCCTCGGCCTTGGATTTGGCAAAGCCGTGATACCGGATCAGCTCCGAAAAGCCCGCGCCGAGCTTTTGCGACGGATCAAGCGCCGCGTGCGGCTGCTGAAACACCATTTGTATGCGGGAGCCGCGCTTGCGGTCGTACGGCGTCTGCGCGGAAACGAGCAGCTGATCGTCAAGCCAAATCCCGCCCGCGTCGGGGCGCAGCGTGCCGCAAAGCAGCTTGGCAAGCGTCGATTTCCCGATGCCGCTTGCGCCGTATAAGCCCACGACGGCATTGTCCGGGATCGTGAACGACACGTCCTCCAAAACGATCTGCCTTGCAAAAGCCTTTTTCAGATGCTTTCCTTCGATCATAGCCTGCTGCACCAACATTCCCGGTCGCCGACCGCTATGCGGACCGGCTCGTTTTCACAAAAATCACCCGCCTTCGGACAGCGCGCATAAAACGGACACGGGCTGTTCCCGCTGCGCAGAACCGGCGTTTCGAGCATCCCGTTTTGCACAAGTGCGCCGATCAGCGCCTTGGTGTACGGATGCCACGGATAATCGAGCACGTTGTCGGTGGGACCGCGCTCGCACATCCTGCCGCGGCACAGCACGGTCAGACCGGCGCAATGCCGCGCGACCGCTATATCGTGCGTGATGATCAGCTTGGCGGCGCGCGGAAACAGTCGATCCAGCAGCGCAAAGAAGGCGTCGGTCGCCGCCTGATCGAGTCCGTTGGTCGGCTCGTCGGCGAGCAGCAGCTTCGGCGTTCCGATGGCAGCCAGCGCGATCGTGACGCGCTGTGCCATGCCGCCTGAAAGCTCAAACGTGTATTTCGACAGAATTTCTTCCGGTTCGTCAAACCCGACGGCCCGCAGCAGCGCACGCGCCTTTTCGCTTCGCTTGGCAAGAGGGACGCGGTTTTTGCGCATCCCCTCCCACAGCTGCCGCCGCACGGTCATCGACGGGTTCAGACTTTCCGCGCCGCTTTGCGGGATGTAGACGATCTCCGTCCCGATCAGCCGCCGGAGCCTGCGACCCTTTGGCAGCGGCGCGTCGCCGTACAGGATGCGTCCGCCGGATTGGTATACGTTGCGGGGCAGCAGCCGCAGGATCGACAGCGCGGTCATCGTCTTGCCGGAGCCGGTTTCTCCGATCAGCGCATGGCTTTCGCCCTCGGCAAGCGAAAGCGTCACGTTTTGCACAAGCGTCTTTTCCGCCCGCGCCAGCCGCGCCGCAATCGTGCCGGTATGCAGCTCCAAAATCAATTCACGTTCCATGTCAAAAGCGCATAGCGCATGCGGCTCTCGTCGTGCAGCACGCCGTTTTCGGCATGGCGTGCAAAGTAGTCGCGCACGTATGCCTCGGCGTCGCGTTCGTCCATGCCGAAAATGCCAAAGTAGACGGTATACTGCCGCAGGGCGGCATCCAAATCAAGATCGTGCCGGCTTGCAAACGCTTTGATAAAGACGCGCACGTTTCGTCCCCTCGCGGTCAATATCGTTTGATAGCGGTCGCCGTCGGTCAGCATGCCTGCGGGGCGCAGGTTCAGCTCCCGCAGCATCGCGCGGCGGTGCAGGTCATAGCTGCCCGGCAGCACGGTCAGAATGCAGCAGGCGCGGCGCGTCATGCGCTCCATCCGCCGGAGCTCGTCCACATTGCAGATCGCCGGGCACATCGAGGTGAACGTGATATCGAACATGCGATCCATCTCAAACTGCTCCCAAAGGGCGCAAACGGGTTCGAGATTGTCGATATGCGCAGCTGCCGCGCGCTTTTGCATCACCGCGATTCCCGCCGGATTGACCTCCAGCGCCGTCACAGACCGGCACTTTTTGGCAAACCGCAGCGTATAGTCGCCCGTGCCTGCGCCGATGTCGAGCAGCGTATCGTCCGGACGAAGGATGCCGTTTTCGACCAGAACGGAAACAAATCCCACCGGGTCGGCGTCCGGATCGAACGGACGCTCCGCCGCTTGCTCGCAAAACAGCGTATAATACGGCAGCCACCGCTTGGCGCGCGCAATGCGTTCCTCCCGCGTGCCGTAGCGGTAGGCAGTTTCCCATGCCTGCTCGATCTCTGTCAGACTGCTCAAATCAAGGCTCCTTCTTCGGGTACGGTATAAAAAAGACACGCCCCTCCTTGGAGAGCCGCATCCCTTCATGGCATACGCATATTCCCGGAATCCAAAATCTGCCCGCTTCAGCGGTGCGCGTTCGACTCCTGCCGAACAAGGGCAGTATAGCAGACCGCAGCCGGTTTGAGAAGCCCCGTGGGGGGATAGAGCGGGGGCGCACAAAAAAGGAAGCCGCCCGATACCGGAACGGCTTCCGCTATGATTGCCTTATTTCAGCAGCTTGTCGATCGCGTTTTCCAGTTCCGCAATCGCATCCTGATCGTTTTCCTCCACCGCATGCACAATGCAATGCTCAATGTGATCCTTCAGGATCACGCGGCTGATCGAGCCGAGCGCCGCGCGCACCGCGGCGAGCTGCACCAGTACCTCCGAGCAGTCGCGCCCGTCCTCGACCATCTTTTTGACCGATTCGAGGTGCCCGATCGCGCGGGACAGGCGGTTTTTGACCTCCTTGGTGTGCGCGTGGGAATGGATATGCTTATGCCGCTCGGTCAGCGTCGTTTCGTTCTGCGCCATGCTTACAGCTCCTGCATGAGCCTTGCCCGCGCTTCGGCAAGGGTCAGGCCGTTTTCCTTGGCGATCCGCGCAAGATCGTCATATTCGAGCTTTTGCCGCACCGCACCGTAGCCGGTCGAGCTTTTGATACGCACCGGGCCGAGGGAGGTGGATTTCGTCTCCACGCGGCGGGACAGGATACAGCGGCGCGTTTCAACCTCGCGGACGCCGATGGTCGTCGTATGCCGGAAGATCGCGGCAACGACCGTCTCGCGCTTTGCGGGCGGGCAGATCACGCGGATTAGCGTCCCCGGCCGGTTTTTCTTCATGCCGATCGGGATCGTGAACACCTCGACCGCGCCCGCCTCAAAGATGCGTTCACAGGCAAAGCCGATCTCCTCGGCGGTCATATCGTCCACGTTGACCGACAGCTCGCACATCGTATCGGTGTTCTCGCCGTCCGTCTGTCCGAGCATCGCGCGGACGCAGTTCGCCACCGGGAATTCTTTATTGCCCATACCGTAGCCGATGGCTTCGGTTCGCATCACGGGCATTTTCCCGAACGACGTGACAAAGTGCTTCAGTAGCGCCGCGCCGGTCGGTGTGCAAAGCTCGCCTTGGATCGCGCCGCCGTAGATCGGCACGTCCTTTAGAATGTACGCCGTGGCGGGCGCAGGAACGGGCAGGATCCCGTGCGCACAGCGCACCGTACCGCTGCCGACATGGACGGGGGAGGCGACAACCTGCTCCGGGGCAAGCCGTTCCATCAGCAAACACACCGCCGTCACGTCCGCAACGGCGTCGAGCGTGCCGACTTCGTGAAAATGAATCTCGTCGATCGGGCAGTTATGCACATGCGCCTCGGCCTCGGCGATTTGCCGGTAGATCGCCAGCACATCGGTCTTTACCTTATCGGAAACGGCAAGGTCGTCCACGATATGCTCGATGGCGTGCAGCGAGCTGTGCGCATGGTGATGTTCGTGATCGTGAGGATGCACGTGCTCGTCGTGGTGCGGATGGTCGTGCGCCTCCATTACATCAAATTCATCGACGCCGTTCACGCGCACGGCAATATGCGTGCCGGTGATACCGCACTTTTGCGTCGGCACTTTTTCATAGACGACATGGGGAAGGCCGACGTCGTTCAGCTCAGCCACGAACGCGTCGGGATCGGGCAGCAGCTCCAGAAGCGCCGCAGTCAGCATATCGCCCGCCGCGCCCATGCCGCAGTCAAGGTACAGCGTTTTCATGCGTTCTCCTTCGGACGGTTCTCCACCAGTCCCGCTTTTTCAAGGGCGAGCACGACAATCGGGATCAGCACGATATGCAGGATAATGCCAGGGATTGCGTTCAGCAGCGCGCCCGCAAGGAACATTTCCATCGTAAACGCCGATCCCGCAAGGCCGAGCAGCAGCCATTTGACAAGCCCCCAAACAAGCCGCCCGGCGACCATCGCTGCAAGCAGCGCCGCATAGACGCTCCACGGCTTTCGGGGCAGCACGCGGTAAAGAAGGCCGGACACCGCGCCGTAGGTCGCAAGCTCAAATGCCATGCAGACCGCGTCCGGATAGAGCGCGGGCATGCCGAAGATAAACGAGCGCAGCACGGGCGCGATCGCGCCGACCGCAAGCCCCCACGGCCAGCCGCAGAGGAAGCCGCACAGCAGCACGGGAATGTGCATCGGGCTCAGTGCCTTGCCGATCTGCGGGATCTGCCCGGTCAACAGCGGCAGCACCATGCACAGCGCCAGACACAGCGCCGCATAGACAAGTTTTTTCAGGTTTTGCTTCATTCGGAGGTTTCCTTTCTCTTTTCACGCGCAGGGAAGACCGCTTCGCTTGCGCCAACCAAAAAAGATACCGCGCCCGCTTTTGCGGACCCGATACCTTCCTGATATCGCTTTTCAATGTGAAATACAATTCAAGCGGCTTCAGCCGCGTTCGCCGGCTCGTGCCGACTGCAATATTATATAGGAACACACGGATAAAGTCAATCCTTGCGTCATAATGGAATTGCATTTCCCAAAAACAGGGAAAAGATATTTCTGCTTTAATGTTCCTTTAAGGAACGCGTGGTATGCTTTAGCCATCTTAAACAGAAGGAAGGGATTTTCATGAAAAAGATGATCGGTTTATGGCTTGCCCTGCTCTTGGGCATGACCGCGGTAGTCGGCTGCACGGGCGCTTCCGCTTCTGACGCGGGAACGGCGCAAACGGACGAGACCATCGCAATCGTCGCGGAAACCGACGAAACAAGCGACGCGGCAGAGGTCGTTACAGCGGAGCTGACGACCGAGCCGGCTTCGGACGACAATATGCCTCCCGAACCGCCCGACGGTATGGGCACACCACCCGACGGCATGGGAACGCCGCCCGATGGTATGGGCACACCGCCCGACGGCATGGGCGAACCGCCTGCCGGTGATCCACCGGAAAGGCCGGACGGCATGGGTGAGCCGCCCTCCGGCGGTTTTGACGGCAATACGCCGCCGGGCGGCAGCACATCGTCGTTCGAGTATACGGCGGCGACCGAGATTACCTCCGCCGATACGCAGGTGGATCAGACCTACGAAAGCACGACAGCCGATGAAAGTGCGCTGATCATCTAGACTTCCGACGCGGTTGCGATCACGAATCCCACCGTCACCAAGACCGGCGATTCCGACGGCGGCGACAACTGCAATTTCTACGGCCTGAATGCGGCGGTGCTTGCAAAGGACGGCGCTTCTGTCACGATTACCGGCGGCACGATCACCTCCTCCGCGTCCGGCGCAAACGGCGTGTTCAGCTACGGCGGCAACGGCGGCAATAACGGCGCGGCGGGCGACGGTACGACCGTGACGATTTCCGATACGGTGATCACCACGACCGGCTCCGGCTCGGGCGGCATCATGACCACGGGCGGCGGCGTGACGTATGCGAACAATCTGACCGTCACGACAAGCGGGCAGTCCTCGGCCCCGATCCGCACCGATCGCGGCGGCGGCTGGGTCTATGTGGATGGCGGCACCTATACCTCCAACGGCCTCGGCTCGCCTGTGATCTACTCGACCGCGGAAATCCACGTGACAAACGCGACGCTCATCTCGAACCTGTCCGAGGGCGTCTGCATCGAGGGCAAGAACAGCATCGAGCTGACGGATTGCGATCTTACCGCGAACAACACCAAGTGCAACGGCAACGCGACGTTCCTGGATACGATCATGATCTATCAGTCGATGTCGGGCGATGCGGATTCCGGCACAAGCGCGTTCACGATGACCGGCGGCACGCTGACAAGCAAAAACGGGCATGTGTTCCATGTGACGAACACGAACACGATCATCACGCTCACCGGCGTCACGATCCTCAACGAGGACAGCGAAAACATCCTGCTTTCGGTCTGCGCCGACGGCTGGAGCGGCGCAGGCAATATCGCAACGCTGAACGCTGTGAACCAGACGCTTTCCGGCACGATCCTGGTCGGCAGCGATTCGACGCTGACGCTGCACCTGTCGAACGGCTCGACCTTCACCGGTACGATCTCCGGCGAAATCACCAATGCCAAGGGCACGACCGTGTCCACCGCGGTCGGTACGGTCAACGTCACGCTCGATGATACCTCGACATGGGCGCTGACCGGCGATACCTACATCAGCACATTCACCGGCGACGCCTCGAATGTGATTGCAAACGGCTATACGCTCTATGTCAACGGCGTTGCGCTGACCGGCACGAAGTAACGGAGAAACGAGCATAGGAGCAGACAGACCGCAAGGCCGCAGTCCCGGCGAGGGCGGCCCCAAGGATTGAACGGCCCGCAGCAATGGAGCTGTTGAAAAAACAAAACGGCAGTCAGCGCGACTGCCGTTTTACGTGTTTGGGAAGATGTAAATGATTCGAACCGGATCACGTCTTTTGCAGCAGCTTCCGATAGAACGGATTTGTTTTCTGCAATTCCTCCGGTGTGCCGGAGGCGGCGACGCGGCCTTTGTCGAGTATGATCACATTGTCCGCATCCTCGATGGCGGACGCGCTGTGCGCGATCTCGACGACCGTGCGATTTTGCATGAGGTTGCGAAGCCCCTCCTTGACCTCGGCTTCGGTCTTGGGATCGAGGTTTGCCGTCGCTTCGTCGAGGATCAGAATATCCGGATTCTTCAGCATGGCGCGGGCGATGGCGACGCGCTGCTGCTCGCCGCCCGAAAGACCGGTGCCGTCAATGCCGACCGCATAGTCCAATCCGCCCTCATGCGAGGCGAGTACCGAGCCAAGGTTCGAAGCGGCAATGATCGCGGCCCATTCCGCGTCGGGGATCTCTCGATCCGTGCCATAGCGGATATTGTCGCGAATCGTGCCCGCAAACAGCGCCGGACGCTGCGAAACGACGCCGATGCGTGCGCGCCACGCCTGCAAGGATACATCGCTTGCGTTTGCTTCGCCGATCATCAGGCTGCCGCCGCCGAGCGGATAGAGCCGGTCGATCAGCTTGACAAGCGTGGATTTGCCGGAGCCGTTCGCGCCGACAAGTGCCGTGACCTTGCCCGCAGGGATGACCGCCGAAACGCCGCTGATCACGGGCGTTTTCTCATACGCAAAGGCGGCGTCCCCAAGACGAATGTCGCCGGACGCCTCGGGCATTGCACCGCCGTCCGAAACGTTCTCTTCGGGCATCGTTAGGATCGCGGCGAGCTTTTTCGAGCCGCCGACGGTCGAGGCAAAGTAGCTCGGCAGCGTCATGATCGCTACAAGCGTCAGTTCGAGCGCCATGCCGAACGCATACACCGAACTGATCGGCACCGTATCCGTAATCGCGCCGGCGGTGATCGCCACGATGCCGCCCAGGAACGCGCACGAATAGATGATCACGTAGGTAAAGTTGTTCGCAAGCGTCTGCAAGCCGGTCGCAAACGCGTTGTACAGCGCGGCCTTATAGCGCGTTTCGATCAGTGCAAAGCTCTTGCCGATGGCCTTTTGCTCAGCATTCGACGCCTTTACGAACTTGATGTTGGCAAGCTGTTCGCTGTAATGGTTCGTCAGCACCGAGATCCGGCTCTGCACAAGCGTGGTCGCCTTAGCCACGACACGCACGCTCACAATGATCGACGCAACCGCAAGGAGCAGCGTAATGACCAGGAACACAAGCGCCTGCGGCATGTCCTTCGGCGCGGCGGCGCCGAGCGAGAGGATATACAGCGCGATTTGCAGAATCGCAATGACCGCCGAAAAGGGTTTGGCCGCAAACTCGGCGTCGGATGTAATGCGCGACAGCATCCCGTTCGGGGATTCGGTTTCGAAATCCTTCAGCGGCAGCCGCACGATCTTTTTCCAGAGCTTTTTGCGCACGCCCGTTACGATGGTGACAAGCGCGATATCGGTCAGGATACTGGCAAAGATCAGCACATACTGGATAAAGCTCGCGGTGAGATACTGCCACAGCGGGTCAAGACTGGTCAATGCGCCGGAGAAGATCGCATTGTAGTTTTCAAACTGCGTCAGAATGACGATGGAATTGAATACCGCAAAGATCGCGCCGATGATCAGCAGCACCCACGGAACCTTCACCTTGCGGTACAGCGTTTTCAGTACGCCGCGCTGCGGCTTTTCCTCGCTGCAATGCTCGCCGTCGTAGCGGAAATATTCGGATAGCTTCATGCCGCCTGCACCTCCTTCCAGAGCAGCCGATAGGTCGGGGACGATTGCAAGAGCTCCTCATGCGTGCCGGACGCTTCGATGCGCCCGCCGTCGAACACCAGAATCCGGTCGGCGTTTTTCACCGTGGTAAGGTCGTGCGCCACGGTCAGCAGCGTGCGGCCTTTGGTCGCCTTGTCGATCGCTTCCTGCAAAGCGGCGGTGGCCTCCACATCGAGCGCGCTCGTTGCTTCGTCCATCAGCACATACGGAGTGTCGCACAGCAGCAGCCGCGCGACGCCAAGCTTTTGCCGCTGTCCGCCGGACAGCCGTTCGCCGCCGTCGCCGATTTCATACTCCAAGCCGCCGAGCGGCGCAAGATCGTCGTAAAGCCCCACGGTTTTCAGCACTTCGGTCAGCGTTTCGTCGGCGTAAGGCTTTGGCGCGCAGTAATTCAGCATATCGCGCACGGTGTTTGCAAAGCCCGGCGCGTTCTGCGGCAGATAGG
>JAFUDD010000401.1 GCA_017459315.1 Clostridia bacterium
AAATAGACGGTGCAAGAACCTGTGCCATCGAAATTTGCTCTCTGTCCAAGACTGCCGGATTCACCGGGATGCGGTTCGGTTATACGATCGTCCCGCACGAGTTGCAGCGAGACGGAATGAACCTGCATTCGATGTGGGTGCGCAACCGAACGACTAAAACGAACGGCATATCCTATTTGCTGCAAAAGGGAGCCGAAGCCGTCTTTACGCCGCAAGGGCAGACGGAGACACAAAAACAGATCGCGTATTACAAAGAAAATGCCTCCATCTGGATGAAGACCTTTGACCGGCTCGGACTTTGGTATACCGGCGGAAAGAACGCGCCGTATCTGTGGATCGAATGTCCGAACGGCATGGACAGCTGGCAGTTCTTTGATCTGCTGATGGAAAGGATTCAGGTGGTCGGCACGCCCGGTGCAGGCTTCGGCGCATCGGGAGAAGGCTTTTTCCGCTTCTCCACCTTCGGCAGCCATGTCGATACGGAGGCGGCGGCAAAGCGGCTGCTTCAATGGTTGGGATAAGACAAAACAGATCATCCGATACGGAAACGCCACATTATATCAGGGAGGGATAGACTATGACGGAGCAGAGCAGGTCGAAAAAATACATCTTTGTGACCGGCGGCGTGGTGTCCGGGCTCGGCAAGGGCATCACGGCGGCGTCGCTCGGACGGCTTTTGAAGGCGCGCGGGTTTAAGGTCGCCGCGCAAAAACTGGACCCGTACATCAACGTCGATCCGGGCACGATGAGCCCGTATCAGCACGGTGAAGTGTACGTGACGGAGGACGGTGCGGAAACCGATCTCGACCTCGGCCATTACGAACGGTTCATCGACGAGGACTTGAACCGCTACTCCAACCTGACGACCGGCAAGGTGTACGCCAATGTGCTTGCGCGCGAACGGCAGGGCGGCTATCTCGGCAAGACCGTGCAGACGATCCCGCATATCACGGACGAAATCAAACGGTTCATCTATCGCGTCGGAGAGAACACCAACGCGGATATTGTGATCACGGAGATCGGCGGCACGATCGGCGATATCGAGGGGCAGCCGTTTTTGGAAGCGATCCGGCAGGTTGCCCGCGAAGTGGGACGCAGCAACGCGCTGTTCATCCATGTCACGCTCGTTCCCTATTTGCGGGCAAGCGGCGAGCACAAATCCAAGCCGACGCAGCATTCGGTCAAGGAGCTGCAGGGCATGGGCGTTTCGCCGGATATTCTTGTGCTGCGCTGCGACGAGCCGATCACCGATAAAAGTATTTTTGAAAAGATCGCAAACTTCTGTAACGTGGATCGGGACTGCGTGATCGAGAATCTGACGCTCGAAACGCTGTACGAAGCGCCGTTGTACCTTGAGCAAGCGCATTTTTCGGGCATTGTCTGCCGAAAGCTGCAAATCTATGCGCCTGCGCCCGACCTTGCGGAGTGGCGTGAAATGGTCGAGAGCATCAAGCATCCGAAGGGAACCGTCACGGTGGCGATCGTCGGCAAATACACGCAGCTGCACGACGCGTATC
>JAFUDD010000402.1 GCA_017459315.1 Clostridia bacterium
CTGTCGCAAAAGACGCTGGATCGCATCGCCGGGCAGCTCCTTGACGGCGGCGCTTCCGGCGGAAAGCTCGTTTCGCTTGCGCCGTTTCTGTCGAAGGACACGATTCGCAAGATCGCCGACCGGCTGATGGGCGAAAAGGGGTATGGCGAGCTGTCTAAGCTCTGGCCGTTCCTGTAAACAGAGCAACGCAAAAAGCAAATAAACACCATACCGGCAGAAGCGGCCAAACAAGGTCGCTTTTGCTTTTTGTGATCCCTCCAAAACGACAAAAATTGCAAACTTTGTGACATTCCTGTGGAAAGCGCGGTGCGTCTCTTGACGATAAATGAATGATCGTTTATATTTGTGACGAACGAAAGGCAAAAACGCGCCGAGCACGGAGGTGAAGGTATGCGGGCAAGGGATCCCGAAAAGCAGCAGCGCATCAAGGAAGCGACGGTGCGGCTGATCCTGCGCGAGGGCATCGAGGGCGCTTCGGTGGCGAAGATCGCAAAGGAAGCGGACGTGTCGCCGGCGACGATCTATATTTATTACGCAAACAAGGACGAGATGCTTTCCGAGGTGTTTCGGGAATACGCGCACCGATCCTATCGCTCGCTGCTCGACGGCGTGCGGCCGGACATGGGCGGGGCGGAGCTGATCGACACGCTGATCCGCAGCTATTTTGCCTACTCGATGGAAAACGAGGAGGCGTTCAGCTTTGTCGAGCAATGCTCGCGCTGCCCGTCGCTGGCGGAGCAGGCGACGGAGACCGAGTGCTGCCATGAGGTGTTCGAGCTGCTGCACGGCTATCAAAGCCGCGGCGCGATCCGCATGTGCAGCGACACAAATCTTGCCGCGGTGCTGTTTGCGCCGGTGCGGTTTTTAGCCATGCAGCCCGATTGCGGCGACGAGCTGGACGAGCTGATTGCGATGCTGCAAACGCTGCTGGCGTATACGTGAGGACAATGAAGGAGGAAAGAAAGCTATGATCGTTATACCGGTTTATAATATGGAGCTGACGCCGGACGCCACGGTGTTTTTCCCGATGGAGCAGCTCTTAAAGAGCACTGGCGGCAAAACGCCCGAAAAGGACGAGCGCGTGATCCTGATCGTCGCGCGCGAAGACCCCGCCGAAACGAAGCCGAGCGTGGACGGATTCTATCCCATCGGCGTCGCGGGCGTCGTTACCGAGGTCAACGCGAACGAGTTTGCGGCGGTGCGCACGCAGTACCGCGTGGATATCCAGGACGTATGGGTGCAGGGCGACGGCACGCTGCAGCTCGGCATCACGCGGCGCAATGAGATCGAGGATCTTGATCCCAAGGAGGAGCAGACGCGGCTGAACAACCTGCTCGACGAGATGCGCACCTTTTCGCAGGGGTTCCGGTGGGCGGAGGCCGCCAAGTATTACATCGACCAGATCGACTCCATCGGCATGGCCGCCTGCGCCATGTCGCCGTGGCTCGAGCTGTCGAACGAGGAACGCTATGCGATCTTGGCCGAGGACAGCAAGCGGGCGCGGGCGGAGGTCATCGAACGCGTGCTCTACGGCTTCTTAGAGGTCGGGCGCATCACGAACGAGGCCGTGACCTCGCAGCAGGAGGAGCATCAC
>JAFUDD010000403.1 GCA_017459315.1 Clostridia bacterium
ACGGTACACTGCTTTTCAGATCACGCATCTTTGCAAACGGCAGTTCAAACGATAAAAGCACGTCCGAAAGTCCAAGCTCAGCCGCTTCGGCAACAGCGATTTGATTGGTCAGATTCAATCCATAGCCGCCGTGAAGCCGCATCCCGACTTCTTTTGCGATCCGCAGCATGCCCAGATTGCCGACGGCGGCATCTGTAACGCCGAGACGTATCAGCTCCATTAACTGTTCCTTTAGCTTGTCTTCCTCCATCGGATAGCAAAGCTCCGGCAGCTCAGTCATCACGCCCGGCGCGATCCATTCGGGATGCGCAATCAGCGATTCAGTCGGAAGCGAACAGGCATCTATCCGCTCATCCGTAAAGAACTGCTCTGCGGATGCAAAACGCACAAACAGCTTGGGCGTTTCACAACGGCGTCCCTGTGCATCGCAGTCCACCGTGATATGTTGTACCTCCCGTTTCGGTGTCTGTTCCCGCAATGCAAGCAGCTTTTCGAGCGCATCACGCCGCAATCTGTTGATTTCGGATGCCGAAACGGTCAGGCCATCGTCCAAATCACAGCGCAATTCATCCAAATAAAACGGTGTTCCGCCGGTCTTAGACAGGCTTTGCAACAGCTTATCGTGCGTCAAAGGCGCATGGATCGCCGATTCCGGCAGGGAGCCTTTTTCCTGTACGGTGTGGATTCTGTCGGTTATTGTCAACGCGGTAGGCAAATCGGATTGTATCGTCATATCCGCCTGTATGGGAACACTGCGTCGTTCCGTACGATACAATTCACGGAACGACGCCAAGACCTGCTTGGAACGTTCGGCGTCCTCGTTCGTCCGTACACCGAACATGGTATGGTTGCGCTTTCCCGTGTAATAACCATCGGTAAAGCCGCTTCTTGAAAAGACCGAGCGCAAGGTATCGGTTTCGTAGGGCTCTCCGTTTCGCGCTTTCACAGCGGCAGAAACGGCTGCTGCCACATATTCGGGTCGTTTCATGCGCCCCTCAATCTTGCAGGAACTTACGCCGATCTCCGCCAATTCCTGCAAATAGGATAGATGGGACATGTCCTTTAACGAAAGACAGTTTTGTGCGCCGTTGCAGGAAAACGGCAATCGGCAGGGCTGTGCACAGGTGCCGCGATTTCCGCTGCGCTCCCCGAGGCTCGCGGAAAGGTAGCACATGCCGGATGCGCTCATGCACAATGCTCCGTGTACAAACACTTCAAGCTCCGTATCCGTTTGCTTTTTTATTTTTTCGATTTCCCGGCCGGACAATTCCCTTGCCAGTACGACACGGCTGAAGCCCATGTCACATAGCTGCCTCACCCCGGCGGCATTATGAACCGCCATCTGTGTAGACGCGTGCAGCGGCAAGGCCGGACAGATTTGTTTTGCAAGATGCGCAATCGCCAAATCCTGCAAAATGATGCCGTCCGCGCCGGATAGCGCGATCTGCTCCAATGTGTCGGCCGCTGTTTGCAACTCTTCGTCACGAAGCAGCGTATTGACTGTCAGATACACCGCAACATCGCGCGCATGACAGTATCGGACCGCCTGCAAAAGCGCATCCCCTTCAAATTTGCCCGCATTTCGTCTTGCATTGCATTCGCCCGTACCGAAGTACACGGCGTCTGCGCCGCTGCGTACCGCCGCAATCAAAGCATCTTCCGAGCCGACAGGCGCCAATATTTCCGGTTTCCGTTTCACAATCTCACCTCGATCCCATTATAACGTGTTTTCCTATTGTTTGCAATGTAAAAGAGGCTTGCAAAAAAGCATGTTTGGGTTTACTATACAGATATTGAAATATTTAGGAGATCGGATATATGGAAAACATATCTGAACCAAATCCGCAGCAGAATGCCCCTCAAAACAGCACAGCTGATTCCGCACAAGGATATAAACACCGTTTCGGAGATCGCAAAGACGGAAGACTGCTTCGTTCGCTGCCTCCGATGAATCGCGTCGCTTTATATATCATGCCCAACCGGAACGGCTCCTGCGTTTACTTCCACGATTCGTTCGAAATAACAGAGGTGG
>JAFUDD010000404.1 GCA_017459315.1 Clostridia bacterium
GGCGGGTTCGAGGCGTCGATTTTGCGGCTCGGCTTTGTGGACGTGGAGGGCGTGATCCCGTCGGCGGAGGTTACGCAGTTCATGACGCTCGCGTTCTATCTGTTCGATATCATTTTGGCTGCGGCAATGGTGATCCTGCTGCCGTTTGTGGATGTGGAAAAGCATCTGCCAAAGATCAACGCCGAGCTGCTGCGCCGCAAAAAGGAAGCGGTGCTGGCGCGCGGCGAGGTATGGGTGGAGCCGGAGGAGCTCGAACGGCGGGAAAAGGAAGCCGCTGCTGTTGCGCATGAACAGAACCGCATCCACGATCTGAAAGAGTATTGCGAGAAGAAGGGCCTGGACTTTGCAGCCGAAAATGCCAAGTATCTTGCCAAGGAGGCCGAAAAGCAGCGCAAGGCTTCCGAAAAGGCCGCAAAAAAGGCGGCGCGTAAAGCCAAATGACGCTCGATTTCAATGATAACTGGACGTTTTGCCGCGAAGGCGAAACGTCCTTTCCGATCACGCTCCCGCACGACGCGATGCGGCAGGAGCCGCGCGACGGTTCTTTGCCCGGCGGCGAAACGAACGGCTATTTTCCCGGCGGCGTCTACGTCTACGAAAAGCGGTTCACGCTGCCCGCGGAGACGCTCCATGCATCCGCCGTACTGCACTTTGAGGGCGTTTACCGCAACAGCACGGTCACGGTCAACGGCAAGCTCGTTTGCGCCCACCGCAACGGCTTTACGCCGTTTGACGCGGACATCTCGGACGCCGTGCAGGCGGGCGAGAACACGGTTTCGGTGCGTGTGGACAATTTGCTGCTGCCCAACTGGCGCTGGTTCACCGGCAGCGGCATCTATCGCCCGGTGACGCTGCTGCTGCGTGACAAAGCACACATCCATACGCTGCGCGTATGTACCGTGTCGCTCGATCCCGCTGTGATCGAGGTCGAAACCGACGCCGACACGGTCGAGGTGTATGACGGGGAGCGGCTCGTGGCTTCCGGCACACCGGGAGAGCTGACGATCCCCCGCGCGAAGCTGTGGAGCGCCGAGACGCCGTATCGGTATACGCTCGTTGCCAAAAGCAAAACCGACGAACGCCGTCTCCGCTTCGGCATACGGACTTTGACATGGAGCGCCCAAAAAGGGCTGCTCGTCAACGGCAGGGCGGTCAAGCTGCGCGGCGGGTGCATCCACCACGACCACGGGATCTTAGGCGCTGCGGAATATGCGGAGGCGGAACGGCGGCGCGTGCGGATCCTGAAGGAACAGGGCTTCAACGCGATTCGCACCGCGCACAACCCGGCGTCATGCGCGCTGCTTGACGCATGCGACGAGCTCGGTCTATATGTCATGGACGAAGCGTTCGACGGATGGTATACGCCCAAGACTTATCACGATTACGCGCGGGATTTCGACGCGCATTGGCGGGACGATCTTGCGGCGACGGTCGAAACGGCGTACAATCATCCGTGTGTGATCCTCTATTCTATCGGCAACGAGGTCAGCGAAACCGCCGCGGCAAAGGGCGTCGCGCTGTGCGCCGCGATGCGGGACGAAATGCACCGGCTCGATCCGACGCGCCCGGTCACGGCGGGGATCAACGTGCTGCTCGACGTGTATGCGCGGCTCGGGATCGGGGTCTACCGTGACAAGGGCGACTATCGACCGGAACCGCTGCCGCAGGGCAGGGCGTATCGGGAAAAGAAAACCGGCTCGGCGTTTTTCAACTACTGGGCGGAAAAGCTCGGCTGGCTGTTCTTTGTGATGAGCAAGGGGCGGCTTGCCGAACGCGTCACGGGGGATATCGCACCTGCGCTCGATGTGCTCGGCTATAACTATGCGTCGAGCCGCTACGATATCGACGCGGCAAAGCATCCGGAGCGGCTCACGGTCGGCTCCGAAACGATGGCGGGCGACCTTGCCTATAACTGGGCGCGCGTGCAGCAATACCCACAGCTGATCGGCGATTTTGTCTGGGCGGCGTGGGACTATCTCGGCGAGTGCTGCATGGGCTGGACGTATCAAAGCTATCCGGGTCTGCCGCTGTTTGCGAACCAAGGCATGATCGACGGCACCGGCCTGCCGCTCGCGTCGATGGCATACCTGCAGACCGTGTGGGGGCTTCGCAAATCACCGTACATCGGCGTGCGCCCGCTGAATCACGCGCACGAA
>JAFUDD010000405.1 GCA_017459315.1 Clostridia bacterium
ACTTCCTTGCGGTCAAGGACGCGCTGGCAAGCGGCAAGCTCGGCAAGCTCGTGCGGCTTGAAAGCCACTACGACTACTTCAAGCCCAACGGCTGGTACGACCATCTCGGCACGCTCTACAATCTCGGTGTGCATACGACCGATCAGATCATTTCCCTGCTCGGGATGCCGGACAAAGTGCGCTACGACGTGCGCTCGATCCACCATCCGGGCATCGGCGACGACTATTACGATCTCGAATTCTTCTACGGCAACTGCAAGGCGTCCGTCAATACGCAGATGTGCGTGCTGATCGACTATCCGCGCTTCACGCTGCACGGCACCAATGGCAGCTTCACGCTCCCGCCGGTGATCCACAATTCCGGCAAGAAGAAGATCGTGGGCCGTCACAAGGTCAGCTTTGCGCCCGCGCCGGAGGATCGTTGGGGAACGCTCGTCTACAAGAACGAAGCCGGTGAAACCGTAACCGAGAAGGTCCCCGTCGGCTGTGCCCACTATGAGCGCGTCTATGACAACCTTGTAGCGGCCATTGAGCACGGCGCCGAAAAGGTCATCAAGGACGAGGAGGTTTGCAAGGTTTTGGAAATCCTCGAACAGGCCACGGAGGTTGCCAAGGCATGGAACAAGTAAGACTCGGCACCATCGGCAGCGGCGTGATCGTCCGCTCGATCCTCGATAACGTCAAACGCACCGACGGCATCACGCTTGCCGCCGTGTATTCGAGAAGCGCGGAAAAGGCAAAAAAACTGGCGTCGGACTACGGCTGCAGCGTGACCTATACCGACCTTGACGCGTTCCTTGCCGACGAAACGGTGAACACCGTCTATATCGCGATCCCGAATCTGCTGCATTATGAATACGCAAAAAGGGCGCTGAATGCCGGCAAACACGTCATTTTGGAAAAGCCGTTTACGACCAAGCACGCGCACGCAGCGGAGCTTGCGGCGCTCGCCAAGGAAAAGCATCTCCTTTTGGTCGAGGCTGCGCCGACCTCGTTTCTGCCGAACTTTGCGATCCTTAAAGAGCAGCTGCAAAGGATCCTGCCCGTCCGGCTTGTACTTGCCAATTACAGCCAGTATTCGAGCCGCTACGACGCCGTCCTGCGCGGCGAAAAGCCTGCGATCTTCGATCCTGCCTATGCGGGCGGCTGTCTGATGGACATTAACTTTTATAACGTGCTGCTGAACGTGCTGCTGTTCGGCGCGCCCCAAAAGGCCGTATACAGTCCGAATCTGCGCCCCGGCTATTCCGATACCTCCGGCGTTATGACGATGCAGTACAACGGATTCGTGTCCACGAACGCGGGCGCAAAGGACACATGGGGCGTCAACAGCTTCCAGATCGAAGGCGAAAAAGGCTATATCTATATTGAAAACGGCTCGAACGGCATCAAGTCCGTCCGCGTCGTTACCAAGACGAGCGATGAAACCATTAATGAGCAGCCCGACCCGGATCGCTGGTATTACGAGGTGCAGGCGCTTACAAAGCTGTTTTTGACCGAGGATTACGACGCGATCTACGCCCGGCTCGACACCACGCTGGAAACCGTCCGCGTGATCGAGCAAGCCAGAAAAGCTGCGGGGATTTACTTTCCCGGGGATTGATCAAACGAATACTGTGAGAGCCGTCCTTAAAGGGGCGGCTTTTTTGTGTTCCCTTAAAATAATAGTGGAAAATTTTCACCGTTATGCTATAATGAAGGCAGAAAAACGCACCGCCGCATGATCGAATAAAGGAGCATCCCCATGGCAGACCCGATTCTCAATCCGTCGCAAACCGAAGCCGTCACCACGACCGAGGGCTTTGTCCGCGTGATCGCGGGCGCAGGCTCCGGCAAGACGCGCGCGCTCTCGCACCGGTTCGCGTACCTTGTCAACGACTTCGGCATCCTGCCGGGGAACATCCTGTGCGTGACGTTCACGAACAAGGCCGCCAACGAAATGCGCCAGCGCATCCACGCCTTAACGGGCGACAACGACACCGGCTATATCAACACGTTTCACGGCTTTTGCGTCTCGGTTTTGCAGGAGGACAGCTTTGCGGTCGGCTATCCGAAAAGCTTTTTGGTGCTCGACAACGCCGATATCGACGAAATGCTGAAAATCATCTATGAGGAGCGCGGCCTCACGCTGCGGGACATGACGTTCAGCAATGCCCGCGATATGTTCGAAATCCAGAAGCTGTTCAAAAAGCCGGAATACTATCTCGACCTGATTGCCCTGCCCTTGGACGATCTGCGCGAAAAATATCTGCACGCGGTTTCCACCGAGGAAATTCTGTTCTACGGCTATCTCTATCAGCAGAAAAAATGCTTTGGGCTGGACTATAACGACCTCATCAAATTCACGCTGTACATCTTCCGCGAGCATGAGGACATTCGCTTAAAATGGCAAAAGCGGCTGGAATACATCATGATCGACGAGTTTCAAGACATCGACCAGCTCCAGTATGAGCTGATGGAGGCGCTTTGCGGCTATCACAAAAACCTGTTCATCGTCGGCGATCCGGATCAGACGATCTATACGTGGCGCGGCGCAAACGTGAAATTCCTGCTCGATTTCGACAAGCGTTTCCCGAACGTGCATACCGTGCTGATGAACGAAAACTACCGCTCGACGCCGGAGATTTTAGCCGTCTGCAATTCCCTGATCGGCAAGAACAGGGATCGCATCAAAAAGGACCTCGTTTCGATGCAGCCGCACGGCGCGTCCGTGCTGTGCCACCATGCCGTAAACGGCGAAAAGGAGGCGCTTTGGATCGCGGACGAGATCGAAAAGCTGCATACCGAGGGCGTTCCGTACCGCGATATCGCCGTGCTCTACCGCGCGCATTACGTGACGCGGCAGGTGGAGGAGGGCTTTTTGAAGCGCAAGCTGCCGTATACGATCTATTCGGGCGTGCAGTTCTTCGCCCGCATGGAGATCAAGGACGCGCTGTGCTACCTGCGCATGCTCGCGTATAAGGACGATCTTTCGTTCCGCCGCATCGTGAATACGCCCAAAAGAAATATGGGCAAGCGCCGTATGCAGTTTTTGGAGGAATACGCCGCGGCGCATGACTGCATGCTTTACAACGCGCTGACAGAAACGCTCGACGATCCGATCTTCAAGGGCACGGGCGCGGAAAAGTTTGTGAAGCTGATCGAACGCTTCGCCGCGACCTACGCCGCGCGGCCGGTATCGGAGGTGCTGTCCGCCATTTTAGACGAAAGCGGTTATGAGGCGGCGCTCCGCACCGAAGGCAGTCAGGAGCGATTGGACAACCTTGCCGAGCTGAAACAATCGGTCTACGAATACGAAACGACCTGCGGCGAGGAAGCGACGGTCGAGCATTATCTTGCGCATGTCGCGCTGTTCACGAACGCCGACGGCGCGGAGCCGGGCGACAAGGTCAAGCTGATGACCGTGCACGCCGCCAAAGGGCTTGAGTTTCCCTACGTGTTCCTGTGCGGCATGAACGAAGGGATTTTCCCCTCCCGCAAGGTGCGCACGCTCGCGGGCATGGAGGAGGAACGGCGGCTTGCATTTGTCGCCATGACGCGCGCCGAAAAGCGGCTCTACCTTTCGGAAGCCGAAGGCCGCAACCACGACGGCAGCCCGCGCTATCCATCGCGCTTTCTGCTCGATATCGACCAAAGCCTGCTCGAATATACCGCGCCCCCGCGCGAGGGGCTGATCCGCGACGCCGCGAGCTATATCCAAAGCGCCGAACGGCTTTTGCAAAGCGGCGACGGCCCCGAAACGCTGCCGGTCGGGACGCGGATCAGGCATCATATCCTCGGCCCCGGCACGGTGATCGACATAGACGCCGACCTTTGCGCGCACCTGATCCGGTTCGACAACCTCCCCACGCCGCGATCGATCGCGTTTCGGGTGAAGCTGGAGAAGCTGGAGTAAACGAAAACGCCCCGCGGGGCGTTCGCTGTCTTATTCTTCTGTCAGGGAAGCGTCGATCCGTCTGCCGCTGTATACGACACGGAGTACCGTTACGGTGTTTTCCGTTTCGTCGATTCGGTAAAACAGAATATATCGGTCTATCGGAACGCGGTGCACATGCATCGACGCCCACGGCTCCCAATCGACCGCGCTGTACCGTTCCGGCAGGGACGCGAGCGAACGTGCCGTTTCACGAATCCGGTTGATCTGCCTTTGCGCCGCCGTCGGTGCGCCGAGCGTTTCATGGATATAGCGATAGATCGCCCGTAAATCCTCCAACGCAAGCGGTGTATACAGCACGCGAAACGTGCTCATATCCCAAATTCCTCCTTCAGCGCCGTATCCACCTCGTCCGCCGTCAGCGTACCGTGCCGCAGGGAATCCACGCCCTTTTGCAGCTCCGCATCCAATTCAGCGCGCGTCATGCCGCCGACCGCCGTCGGCGCGGGCAGCTTCAGCGCAAACGGCATACCACCCTGCAAAACGATCTGACTGTACAGCATTTGAATCGCACCGGATGGCGAAATGCCGAGCCGATGCAGAATCCTCTCCGCGTTTTCCTTTAATTCCGAATCAATCCGTGCATAAACCGCTGCGGTGGTTGCCATATATCTCACCATCCTTCCTTTTTCAGGATAGCACAAATTGCTTGCATTTGCAAGTATCTGCAAGCATATTAAAAATATGCGGTCTTTCCAAAATCTTTTATGTTTCCCCGCAACCGCTTCCGCTCTTTTCTGCTCTCTATGGGTGTAAGCGCTTGCAAAACGGAGAAAGTGGTAAAGAGCCATGTCACAGGAAGACTATTTCGACAGGGTCTATGAAAAGACCTATCGCCCGCTGCTGCGGTACGCGGTCGTGCATCTAAGCGACCCGACCGACGCGGAGGACGCCCTGCAAAACGTGTATATCGACTTTTACAACCGCATCGAACGATACGGCCACCTCGATATCCTCGCGCCGAGGGCGTTCCTTCTCAAAATGCTGCGGCGCGAGATCATTAAGCACTATGCGGAGCGCGAAAAGGAACGCGCGTACCTTGTGGAGGACACCGAGACCGAAGCGCTGGCGGACAGCGTATCCTTTGAGGATCTTGCCCTCGACCGCGTGATGGCAAATCGTGTACTGGACGCCGCCAAGCGCCTGCCGCCGGAGACGTACCGCGTGTTCGTACTGTACTACGGCTTTGAGATGTCCGTCAGCGACATTGCGGATGCGCTTTCGCTCTCGCGCGAGGCCGTCAAAAGCCGCCTGTTCCGCGCCCGCAATTCCCTCCGCGCGATGCTGTCCGTCGCCGCGCCCGTTTCAAAAAGGAAAGCCAACCATGAGTGAAAAACGTTTTTATCACAGCGCCTTGGAAAAATCCCTGCTGTCCGGCAGGGCGCAAAAGCGCCGTATCAAGGCCGCGATTTCGGCGCAATCCGACGCCGTTCGCCAAAAGAAAGACACGATTCGCCAAAATACCACCCGTTCCGCCAAGGAGTGGAACCCGCGTCCGATTCCGTGGATCGCGCTGCCCGTCGCCGCGATGCTGCTGCTGACCGTTCTTGCCGGAGCGATCACCGCGGGCGCCATGGGCCTGTATAAGCCCACGCAGAAGGCCGCGACCGATGCGCCCGTTGTGACGGCCCCGCCGAAGGCGCAAGCCGTGCCCGAACTGAACCTTACCGATCTCGGCTCGACCGTCGTGCTGCTGCCGGACTTTTCGGAGGAGCTGCAGCGCCAATGCCTCGATTGGCGTGAGGAGCAGCACGGCGCACCGTATAAGGTCGAGGAATGGGAATGGCTGAAGGATGTGAAGCCGGAGGTGATTGGCGTCGCGTACGACGGCGAATCGCTTTTGTGGAACGTGAAAACCACGCTGCCGCGGCTCGATCCATTCGCCTGGGGTATCTCCCTCGACTATGAGGGGCAGCGGGTGGAAGTGGCGCAGCCGGAGAATGTCTATCTTTCGGTCAACGGCGGAGAAAGAACGCCGCTTACGAACCCGGTCAATGCGAACAACACCTCCTTCTCTGCATCCCAATGGTTTTTCAGCAGCACCTATTACACCGAAGCCGTGTTGCCTGCCTCCGGCACCGTGACCGTGTCCGAGCGGTTGTATCTTGTCGATGAGCGCGTCGAGGATATGCAGCGGCCTTTCGGCGCGGTCGCCTATATCGAGCATTCTTTCTCGTTCAACGCGGCGGCGCTGACCGATCAGCTGGGGCATTATGCATTTGGCTGCGAAACCGGAACGACGGAATACCTGATCGACGCGGACGTGGACGATCTGCCCGGCACGACGTTTGAAACGTTCGAGGTGCAAAAGACGGAGATCACCAACGAAATGCTGGCGTCGTTTGTCCGCTGCTTTGCGGGCGACGCGCCGCTGTATGACGACCTCAACGACACGCGCTATACCAAAGCGCAGCTGGATCGGCTGATCAAGGCGCTCAAGGACGGCAAGAGCGAAAACGGAGAATACACGGACAAGGAGATCGAATCCCTCGAAGCCATGTATCCGACCGCGCTCGAAAGCTATGCCGACCGGAACAAAATCGAACCGGCATGGAACAATTACCACGGTGACCCGATGTTTCAGGCACTGTTTGAAAAGGACGGCGCATGGTATTACGTTTCCGGCAGCGGCAGCGTCTACCAAAGCTATCTCCAATGCAGTCTGAAATACGATGACGACCGTTCGCGGCTGTATGCATCCGAGGACGCCGACGCGCCCGTGCCGAAGCTGACCGAGGCCGAAGCAATCGAGAAGGCCGATGCGATCAAAAACGCGCTTGCGCCTTCGCTGCGGCTTGACGACGTGACCGTGCTGGCGAATGTTGACCTTACCGGCAGCGCCTACCGGCTGCTCTACCGCCCCGCCTATAACGATTTTATCGCGCATGAAACGCGGTATATCCACGGCAGCATGGCAAGGGAGCTCACCCCCGCCGAATCGTTCACGGGCGACCGGCTGTGGATCACAGTCGATGAACAGGGCGTCGTGTCGGTCTCCTGGGCCACGCCCTGCACGATCATCGGCGCGCTTCGTGCGGCGCCGCGCATCACCGTGGACGCGATCCTGTCCGATTACGACAAGCCGTTTCGGTATCACCTGTTTGAAAAGTTCCCGGCTTCGGAAACGCAGTATCAAAACTGCACCGTGCATATCGACCGCATCGCGCTCGAATATGCAATCGTGACCGAAACGATGGGCGACGAGCTTGTCTATCGCATGAAGCCCGTTTGGAACTTCTACGGCGACATTACGAACAATGCGCTCGCCTATGAAAAGCTGCCCCCGGAGCTGTGCGGCGGCGACAATAACGTGCTGCTTTCGTTCGACGCGATCAGCGGCGACGTGCTGACCGACGGGCTGTGGGCAAAGTGACAAAAGGCAAACCGCACATAAAAAACAGATTCTCCCGGCTGCGGAGAATCTGTTTTTCCTTTGGTGGGTCTGCATCGAACCCGGTTTCATCTTTTTCTTGACAAACGCCCTAAATCGTTCTATACTCATCCTTGCGCAGGGGCGCGGCGAAAGCCGCTGAGAAGCACCCTTGGAACCTGTTGGGTCATGCCATCGTAGGAAGCGCCAATACAGCAGCTTTTCCGATACTGTCCCGGCGGGGCAGTATTTTTCGTTATGAGGAGGAAACAAAACATGAAAAACCATACGGTCCGGCGGCTTGTGGAGAGCGCCCTGATGATCGCCGTCGCAACGGTGCTGAGCCTGATCAAGATCGACCTGCCCTTCGGCGGCGGCGTCACGATCGTGAGCATGCTGCCGCTCATTCTCATCAGCCACCGCTACGGCTGGAAATGGGGCCTTGCCACCGCGTTTGTGTACAGCGTCGCGCAGCTTGTGCTCGGTCTTGACAACGTTGCCTATGCCGAAAACTTTCTCATGGGCGCGGGCATCGTCCTGCTCGACTATGTGATCGCCTACACCGTGATCGGCCTTTCCGGTATTTTCGGCAAGAGCCGCGCTGCCGTCGCCATCGGTATTGCGGTCACGTTCACCCTGCGGTTCCTGTGCCACCTTGTCACCGGCGCGTGGATCTGGGGCGTTTGGATGCCGGAGCAGTTCATGGGTATGCCGATGACGAACCCGTGGATCTACTCGTTCCTGTACAACGGCTGGTACATGCTGTTCGAGCTTGTGATCACCGAAATCGTCGCCATGCTCCTGTATAAGCCGCTGGAAAAGTTCTTTACCGGCAGCGACCTGCAAAAAGCATAAATAAAGTACAGCAAAACACCCGTTCCCTGCAAAGAGGGAGCGGGTGTATTTTTATGCTTTCGGCAGGGTCTTTTTTCGGACGGCGGAGGCGGCCAGCGCAAGGCCGACGACCGACAGGCCGCAGCCGACGAGCATCGTCAGCGGCACGCCGATCCCCGCGATGCTGTACCCGCCGCCGAGCTGCCCTAAAATGCAGCCGAGCGAAATACACTCGGTAATCAGCATCTGCCCCTTCACCTTGTCCGTCTCGTCCATGCGCTCATTCAAAAAGAACGACGC
>JAFUDD010000031.1 GCA_017459315.1 Clostridia bacterium
GCCGCTGTGCGGCGGCATCAGCAAATAGGCTTTGGCGCTTTTCCCCTCGGCCTTTGCCGAAAGCGGCAGCAGTACGAACACAAACGATAACAGAACGGACAGTATTTTTCGCATAGCATTTCCTCCGCTATTATGCTATGCGGACAGGGCCGCAAAAAGAAGAACGGAAAGGGGTTCCCTTCCGTTCCGACAGTTTTGGATGGAATGTCTTAAAATACCCGATCCACGATCAGATCGACGAGCCTTGCAAATTCCTTAGCGGCACGGTTGGCGGTCTCGGTCACCTCGGCATGGGACAGCGGCTGATCGAGCACGCCCGCTGCCATGTTGGTGATCAGCGACACGCCGAGCACCTTGATCCCGCAATGCGCTGCGGCGACGGCCTCCGGCACCGTGGACATGCCGACCGCGTCCGCGCCGATTGCGCGCGCCATGCGGATTTCGGCAGGCGTTTCATAACACGGGCCGGACATCATCAGATACACACCCTCCTGCAGCGCAATGCCGTTTTCGGCAGCAAGCGTTTTCAGATCGGCGCGAAGGGCTTTATCATAGACATTGCTCATGTCCGGGAAGCGCGGGCCGAACGCGTCGAGATTCCGCCCGATCAGCGGATTCGTGCCGGAAAGATTGATATGATCGGCGATCAGCATGAGATCGCCCGCATGGTACGCCGTATTCACACCGCCTGCCGCGTTGGTGATCAGCAGCTTTTCGACGCCGAGCAGCTTCATCGTCCGGACGCCGAGCGTTAAAAGCGACTGCGGATAGCCCTCATAAAAATGGAAGCGTCCCTGCATGACGATCACGGTCTTGCCCGCCTTTTCGCCGATCACAAAGCGGGACTTGTGCCCGACGACCGCCGACACCGGAAAGCCCGGAATATCGGCATAGTTGACGTAGCGTTTGTTTTCCAGCGTTTCGGCATAGTCGCCGAGACCGCTGCCGAGGATCAAGCCGATCTTTGCCCGATCCGCCCCCTGCTCCCGCAAGGCCCGCGCGGCGTTTTGCAAAATTTCCATGACTTCCATGTGTCAGTCCTCCCAAATCTCCTGTAAGAATGAGTTGCCCTCACGCCAGTGCTCGCCGGTGAGATATTCATAGATCGTCGCGCCGATATCGTTGAACGCAGGCCGGATATGCAGATTCACGCCGGGCTTGATGTGCGGCCCCGCGATCAAAAGCGGGATATACTCGCGCGTGTGATCGGTGCCGGGATAGGTCGGGTCACAGCCGTGGTCGGCGGTGATCATCAGAATATCGCCCTTGCCGAGCTTTGCCAGTAGGTCGGGCAGCTTTTGATCGAAGTATTCAAGCGCCTGCCCGTAGCCCTCCACGTCGTTGCGGTGGCCGTAAAGCATATCGGTATCGACAAGGTTGGTGAAGATGAAATCGCCCTTGCCCTCCGCCAAAAACCGGTCGGTCGCCTCGATGCCCGCGGGGTTGTTCTTGGTATGATCGACGGTCGTGATACCGCGGTGGCAGAAGATATCCTCGATCTTGCCGACGGCGACCACGTCCATGCCCTTTTCGGTAAGGCCGTCCAGAATCGTTGGCTTGAACGGGGCAAGCGCATAATCTCTGCGGTTCTCGGTGCGGGTATAGCGGCCGCTTGTGCCGGTGAACGGACGCGCGATCACGCGGCCGACAAGGTACGGCCCGACGAGCATTTCGCGCGCGATCTCACAGATGCGGTATAACTCGTCCAAGGGCACAACGTCCTCATGCGCGGCAATCTGGAACACGCTGTCCGCACTGGTATACACAATCAGCTTGCCGGTTTTGACGTGCTCGTCGCCGAGCTCCTGAATGATCTGCGTGCCGCTGGCGACCGTGTTGCCGAGCGTGCCGCGGGCGACGCGCTGTTCAAACGCGTCCAAAAAATCACGCGGAAAACCGTTCGGATAGGTCAGAAACGGCTTTTCAAGCGAATAGCCCGCGATCTCCCAATGCCCGCAGGTCGTGTCCTTGGCGTGGGTCTTTTCGGCGCATTTGCCGTAAGCGCCGGTGATCGGTCCGGTATACGGCGGGAGCGTGCAGCCGTCGATGTTGGCAAGGCCGAGACGCGTCATATTCGGCACCTCCAGACGCCCGCGCTGATGATAAATATTGCAAATCGTATTCGCGCCGACATCGCCGAAATCGGCGGCGTCCGGCAAGTACCCGATGCCTGCGCTGTCCAGAACGATCAAAGTGACTCTCTTTTTCATTCCGTTTCCCCCTTGCTGTACGATACCTGAATTTTACCACAGCAGGACGTGTGCCGTCAATGATTACAGCAGCTTATCCACCATCAAATCGGCATAGATGCAGTAGCCGCGCCGGTTGTTTTGCAGCAGCACGTGTGTGACGACGCCGATCAGCTTGCCGCCCTGTACGACCGGACTGCCGCTCATGCCCTGCACGATCCCGCCGGTCAAGGCCAACAGGGCGTCGTCCGTCACCTCGATCATAAAGCCGTTGACCTGCGGGGACGACTGCACATCAAGGCGGATCACGCGGACGGCGTAAGGCCGGATATCGTCGCCGTCCACCTGCGCATACATCGTAGCTTCTCCGAGCGCGATCTCCCCTGCCGCCGCCAACAGCACCGTTTCGCCTTGGACTTGCGCGTGCAGCGTTCCAGCGATGCCGCAGGGGGTATTCTGCGTGACCGTGCCGATGGCGGAGGCCGGATCGGTCGGGAACACGCCGATCAGCTCGCCCGCGTCGCCGCCGCTGCCGCGCAGAACGCCCGTAACGGAAGCCGAAAACACCGCGCCGCTGCCGACTGTAAACAACGCGCCGGTATCCACATCCGATACGCCGTGCCCAAGCGCCGCATACCGTCCCGAAACGGTATCTATGAAAGACAGCGTGCCGATCCCGGAGGTGCTGTCACGCACCCATGCGCCGACGCGGTACACGCCCTCCGCGTCCATTGCAGGCGTCAGCGTGACCGTGCGCGTATGCCCATCTCGCTGTACCGCCAGCGAAAGCGGCTCAGCGGTTTTGCAGC
>JAFUDD010000406.1 GCA_017459315.1 Clostridia bacterium
TATCCAACTGAGCTAATGGCGCAAAGGTTATTCGATTTTCAAAACTGCAGCGGCAATCATGGAACGGTTCCGATAGCGCCGCACGCTGTATCATTTTGGAAAGTTGCCCCTTCGGATTAGCAGGCAAACCCTCTATCCTTCTGCGCTGCAAAGACATGCGCCCGCCCGGCGGGTGCCGGGCGGAAAGGGTCATGCGCCGGGTATGGCGGCGATGATGGGCAGAAAATCAATACTGCAGGATCGTATCGACTGGACAGTCCTTCAGGGTTTCACGGCCGGGGAGGTCGCAAAGCTCGATGACAAAGCAGCAATCGACGACGATGCCGCCCGCCTTTTCGCACAGCTTCGCGCAGGCAAGCGCGGTGCCGCCGGTGGCAAGCAGATCGTCCACGATCGCGACACGCTGGCCGGGCTTGATCGAATCCACATGGATCTGCAGCTCGTCGGTGCCGTATTCGAGAGCGTATTCATGGCTGATCGTCTTATACGGGAGCTTGCCGGGCTTGCGGGCGAGCACAAGGCCGACGTTGAGCGCGCGCGCGAGCGCGGCGCTGAAAATAAAGCCGCGTGCCTCGGGGCCGACGACGACATCCACTTTCTTTTCCTTCAGCTTTGCAGCCATTTGGTCGATCAGCTCGCGGAAGCCCTCCGGATCGGCAATAAGCGGCGTAATGTCGCGGAACAGAATGCCCTCCTTCGGGAAATCGGGAATGCTGCGCACAAGAGACTTGAGATCCATAACTCCTCCTTGGGAAAGCCGGGCTTTCCGAAAATCAAAACTGTTCCGCTCCAAACGGACCCATACAGTATACCACCTTTTCCTGCGGATGGGAAGCATTTTTTTCAAACCGCCCGGAATTTGCATACAGGCGCTGCAATGATTTGTAACGTCTTCTATTTTCGCGTTTCTTTTCATTTTTCCCTTGACAGCCGCGCAAAACCGCATATAATAATATATAATCAAGTGAAAGGAACGGAGCAAAATGAAGCGTTGGGCAAGCCGAATGATGAGCGCGTGTTGTATGCGCTGTGTTTGCCATGCCCCCGCGTTCCTGTAAGCCGCAACAGACGAGTTGTTTTCGTAACGGTTGATCGGACGCCGACGGGGCGATCCGATCTTTTTATGCGCGAATTTCCCGCGCTGCAGCCGACAATGTCTTGATAGGAGGCGCCTATGCGATGCCCTTTGTTCCCCGGCTTTCGATGTAGCCCGCGACCGGACTGCTCCCCCGTTCCCCCATCGACCAAAATAAAAGCATAAAGGAGATTTTTACCATGTCTGCTATACATTCCGCCATTACCGAACTGATCGGCAAAACGCCGCTCGTCGAACTGACCCATATCGAAAAGGAAGAAAACCTCGGCGCAAAGGTTGTTGCCAAGCTCGAATACTTCAATCCCGCAGGCTCGGTGAAGGATCGTATCGCCTACGCGATGGTGCTTGACGCCGAAGAACGCGGCTTGTTAAAACCCGGCGCAACGATCATTGAGCCGACCTCCGGCAACACGGGCATCGGCCTTGCGTCGGTGGCGGCAGCGCGCGGATACCATTTGATCCTGACAATGCCGGAGACCATGTCGGTCGAGCGGCGACAGCTTGCCAAGGCCTACGGCGCGGAAATCGTGCTGACCGAAGGCGCTAAAGGCATGAAGGGCGCGATTGCCAAGGCCGAGGAGCTGCACGCTTCGATCCCCGGCAGCCTGATCGCGGGGCAGTTCACGAACCCCGCCAACCCGAAGATGCATTACCATACGACCGGCCCGGAAATTTGGGCGGACACCGACGGCAAGGTGGATATCTTCGTCGCAGGCGTCGGCACCGGCGGCACGCTGACCGGCACCGGTACGTTCTTGAAGGAGCAGAATCCGAACGTGAAGGTCGTTGCGGTCGAGCCGGATGGTTCGCCGGTGCTGTCGAAGGGCGTTTCCGGCCCGCATAAGATTCAGGGCATCGGCGCGGGCTTTGTGCCCGACGTGCTGAACACCGCGATTTACGACGAGATCATCCCGGTCGCCAACGAGGACGCATTTGCCACGGGCAAGCGGATCGGCAAAACCGAGGGTTTCCTTGTCGGCATCAGCTCCGGCGCGGCGGCTTTTGCGGCGATCCAGCTTGCCAAGCGTCCCGAAAACGCAGGCAAGACCATCGTCGTTCTGCTGCCGGATACCGGCGAACGGTATCTGTCCACGCCGCTGTTTGCAGATTGACAAAACGGAAAGGTATAGAAAAGCTGTCGGGCGCGCACCTGACAGCTTTTTCGTTATGATCGCCGGGCAAAGCCCGATTCAGCCGACGCCACAGGCTTCGATGCAGCCCATGCATAGCATGGCTTTCGCTCAAACGTATCCCTGCTCGCGCATGGCCTTGATGACCTTGCGGAAGCCCGCGATATTCGCGCCGACGACGAAGTTGCCGGGGACGTTGTAATCGAGCGCGGCTTGGGAAATTTCCTCATAGATGTTGTGCATGATCTCCTTCAGCTCCGCATCCACATCCTCAAACGTGCGGCGCTTGCGCGAGGCGTTCTGGCTCATTTCGAGCGCCGAGACCGCGACGCCGCCCGCGTTGGACGCCTTGCCGGGGATGAACACGACGCTGTGGCTTTGCAGGTAGGCCGTCGCTTCACGCGTGGTCGGCATGTTCGCGCCCTCGAATACCGCGATGCAACCGTTTTTGACAAGCGTTTTCGCATCGTCGAGATCCAGCTCGTTCTGCACCGCGCACGGCAGCGCGATATCGCACGGGATGCGCCACACCTTTTCGCCCGGATAGAACGTCGCGCTCGGTACGCGCTCGGCGTAGACCGAGATGCGGGCGCGCTCGACCTCCTTGATCTGCTGCAGCATTGCCACGTCGATGCCGTTCGGATCGTAGACGAAGCCCGACGAATCGGACACGGTCACGACCTTTGCGCCGCATTCCTCGGCCTTATCAACTGCGTACGTCGCCACGTTGCCGGAGCCGGAAACGCAGACCGTCGCGCCGTTGAACGACTTGCCGATGGCGGCAAGCGCCTCGCTTGCGATATACACAAGGCCGTAGCCGGTCGCCTCGGTGCGGACGAGCGAGCCGCCGTAGGACAGGCCCTTGCCGGACAGCGTGCCGTCCACGGTATTGCGAAGCCGCTTATACTGGCCGTAGAGATACCCGATCTCCCGCGCGCCGACGCCGATATCGCCCGCCGGAACGTCGGTATCGGGGCCGATATGCCGATACAGCTCGGTCATGAACGACTGGCAGAAGCGCATGATCTCGCCATCGGATTTGCCCTTGGGATCGAAGTCCGAGCCGCCCTTGGCGCCGCCGATGCCCTGCCCGGTCAGCGCGTTTTTGAACGTCTGTTCGAGCGCGAGGAAGTTCAGCATCGAACGGTTCACGCTCGGATGGAAGCGCAGACCGCCCTTATACGGGCCGAGCGCGCTGTTGAACTGAATGCGGTAGCCGCGGTTGACCTGCACCTCGCCGTTGTCGTCCACCCATGTGACGCGGAACGAAATGCTGCGCTCCGGCTCAAGCAGCCGTTCAAGCAGCTTGGTCTTGCGGTATTCGTCCTCATGCCGGTCGATAGCAAGCCGCAGCGAGTCCAAAATCTCGCCCATCGCCTGATGGTACAGCGGCTCGTTCGGGTTCTTTTGCATCAATCGTGCCTTGACTTCGTCGATATATGTCATTGTCGTGCCTTTCCGCCGCATTCGCGGCCTGTGGATTGTCGGACGGGCCTTGTGCTTCTCCTGTGTTCTCTGATTGGCCCCTCCATATTTATATATTTTATATAAATTATAGAACTGCTCAAGTCGCAGAGCAAGGGGACGGCGGTAAAACCTTCGCAAGACGGAGGTGAAAAAAGGGTAAAGAACGTGCCGTGCCTTTTTGCAAAAGCGGATCATCAACCGTGCGTATCGGACAGGATCCCGTGCCGTCCTTTACTGCGTCGCCGGTTTCTGTTGAATAGTTCTGTATTGAGTTGTTATGTATTGAGTTGTTATGTATTATATAGCGTGCGGTTTTCGGACGGCGGAAATCCCGCCGTCGGAATATCCGACGACGGAGAACTCGTAGGGTCGGGGATTTGTGTAAAATCCATTCGTCCGAAAATCCACATCTTTGTAAACAATCCCCCGCACGGGGCCTGTGAAAAGCCTGCGCGGTTGCTTTTTCGGGGGTCGCATGGTATAATATTATGATTTTTGTCGAAGGGCAAACGATATGGTCTTTTCGAGTACGACATTTTTATTCCTGTTTTTGCCGGCGCTGCTGCTCCTGTATTTTATCGGCAAGGATATCCGGTGGCGCAACGGCGTGCTTTTGGCGTTCTCCGTTTTGTTTTACAGCGTCGGCGAGCCGGTTTGGGTGTTCGGCATGCTCGTCGTCACGCTCGTCAACTGGTATCTGGCGCTTGTGATCGACCGCAAAAAAAATAAGCGGCTGCGGAAAATCCTGCTCGCCGCTGCGGTCGTCGTGTCGCTTGTGCTGCTGGTCTGGTTCAAGTATGCGGCGTTCCTTGTGAACACGCTGATGGCGCTGTTCGGCGCGGCATACCGGATGTCGGAGCAGCATCTTCCCATCGGCATCTCGTTCTATACGTTTCAGGTGTTGACCTATACGGTCGATGTATATCGCAAAAAGGCCAAGCCGCAGACGAGCCCCGCGCGGGCGCTGCTGTATATCTCCTGCTTCCCGCAGCTGATCGCGGGGCCGATCGTACAGTATGCGGACGTGGCCGACGCCCTCGCACACCGCAAGACCACGCCGGTCGCGTTCTACACCGGGATGCGGCGGTTTGTAATCGGGCTTGCGAAAAAGATCCTGCTGGCGAACATTGCCGGGCAGATTTTGGAGGAAACGCAGCTCGCCGGACAGGGCGCGGCGCTGTCCTTCCTCGGCGCGTGGCTGAGCGCGATCCTCTACGCGATGCAGCTGTATTTCGATTTTTCCGCCTATTCGGATATGGCCATCGGCCTCGGCAAGGTGTTCGGCTTCCGGTATAAAGAGAACTTTGACTACCCCTATATCGCCGCTTCGATCACCGAGTTCTGGCGGCGGTGGCACATGAGCCTTTCCGGGTTCTTCCGCGATTACGTCTATATCCCGCTCGGCGGCAACCGCAAGGGTGCGGCGCGGCAGATTTTGAACCTTGCCATCGTATGGAGTCTGACCGGGCTTTGGCACGGCGCAAGCTGGAACTTCGTGCTGTGGGGCGTATACTACTTTGCCCTGCTCGTGCTGGAACGCTTTGTGCTGAAGGCGGCTTTGGACAAGCTGCCGAAAGCCTTGCGGCACGTATTGACGATGCTGCTTGTGCTGATCGGGTGGGTGCTGTTCTACTACACCGACTTTGCGGCTCTCTGGCAGCACGTCCTGGCGCTGTTCGGCATGTCCAATGCGGGCGGCTTCGGCCTTGCGCCGCTGTGGGACGACAAGCTCGTTGCCGTGCTGCAAAAGTACACGGTGCTGCCGCTGTTGATGGCGGTCTGCTGCGGGCCGGTGCTGCCGTGGGTCAAGACATGGACGGAAAAAACCGAGCGCCGGCGCCGCGTGTTCGATGCGCTCGCCACCGTCGCAGCGACCGGGCTTTTGGCGCTGTCCGTCGTCTTTTTGATGGGACAGACCTACAATCCGTTTATCTATTTCCGTTTTTAAGAGGTACGCCATGGGACGCAAAATTTCCTTTATTCTCGCCTACTGGTGGTGCATGGCGCTGCTCGTGCTCGGATTGATCCCGCTTTTCCTGGGCAACAAGGAGGGCGGCGTATCCGAAGCCGAAAACCGCACGCTGCAGGCCGCGCCGACGTTCTCGGTCGGCAAGTGGTTCGACGGCTCGTTTATGAGCGAGCTCGAAGCCTACCTGTCCGATCAGATGCTGGGCCGCGACCGGATCCTCAAAACCTCACGCGGGATCCTGGACGTGTTCAACGTCACAAGCGAGCAGGATCGGCTGCTGAGAGCCGACCTTGACGCCGAGCTGGACGAAATGGCCAACGCAGGCGCAGACGCCGAGCCGCTGCCGGACGAGCCGGAGGAGCCGGATGCGTCCGTCCCCGCCGCGCCGGAGGTGTGGAGCATCACGATCACGACTGAGACCACGCCCGAGGCCGCCGCGCCGACCGTTCCGCCCGAAGCGACAGCGACCGAAACCCCGTCCCCGGCGGCAAACGAGCCGACGCCCGTGCCGACCGTCGATCCGTCCGTGAAGGACCTTTCGATCACGCGCAAGTTTGCCTTGATCCGCGCCGACGGCTCGACGACCGCACGGTTCCGGTTCGGACAGGAGGCGATGGAAAAGACCATTGCTTCGCTGAACGCCTACCGTGACGCGCTCCCCGAAACCGGCAGCGTGATCTTCACCTATATCCCCTACTCCTACGATGCCAACGAATGGCTGTTCGATACGAACAAATACAGCGGCTGGATGAGCGACGTGGAGCCGACGATCCAGGCGAACGTGAAGGACGGCGTCTACGTCTATTCGACCGTGGAGGAATTAAGGGATCACATGGCCGTGGGCGAGCCCGTCTACTACAAGGTCGATCACCATTGGTCGGGGCTCGGCGCGTACTATATGCAGCGGCTGATGATGCGCTCCTGGGGCGTGCCGTCCACCGACTATCAGGACTATGAATACACCGTGCACGAGGGGTTCCGAGGCTCGCTGTCGAGCAAGGTGTCCTCGTCGCTGTCCGACCGGCTCGAGGTGCCGGCCGCGCTTGCGCCGACGCATGCGTACGTTTACCGCAAGCTGAACGTGCGCGTCCGCGAATGCCGTTACATGGAGCCGGAGCGCGTATCCTATTCCGCCTTCCTCGGCGGCACGCACGACCCGTTCTATGTCGCAGAGACCGGGTTTCACACCGGGCATGCGGCGCTGGTGATCTGCGACTCGTTCGGCAACGCGTTCGTGCCGTATATTGCGCCGTACTACGACCGCGTGTGCCTCGTTGACCTCAGAGATACGCACACGTTCGTGACCGGCGGAGGCGGCGCGCCGCTGCGCGATTACTTCAAGGAATTCGGGATCGACGACGTATACTTCATCGTGTCGCGCGGGACGGGCATTCTCTCGTCCTACATGCAGTACACGGTGCGAAAGTATCTGTGAGGGCGGCGCGTATGGCAAAGAAGAAAAAAGCATTGACGCGCACGTTCGTGCGCTGGGCCGTGCTGCTGTCCACGCTGTCGATGGCGGTGCTGGTGCTGCTCGGCCTGCTCTATCTACGGAACCGGCCGCAGATTTTGCAAAAGCGTGCCGAGGCCGCGCTCGAAAGCGGCAACTACGACAAGGCCATTGCGGCGCTGTCCGAGCTGGAGCAGACCGAGCAAACCGCCGAAATGCTCCTTGCCGCGCGGTATGAAGCGGCGGCAAAGCTGCTTCTGGACGGCAAATATGAGGAGGCCGAAACCGCATTTGCGGGGCTCGGCGATTACAAGGACGCGCGCACGCAGATCTTAGCCTGCCGCTATGGGCTTGCCGAGCTTGCTTACCAAAACGGCGACTATGAGGACGCGCGGACAAAATTCTATGCGCTCTCCGGCTACAAGGATGCGCTGACGCGGTACAACGACTGCCGCTATGCCATCGCGCTGCAAGCGGAAGCGGCTGACCCCGAAAAGGCGTTTGCGCTGTTCCGAGAGCTCGGCGGGTTCTCCGACGCACCGGCGCAGGCCGAGCGGATCGCCATGCAGCTTACCGGCATGACCGATCCCGAAAACGCGGTAAACCGGATGCTCGGCGTGTCTGAGGAGGAGATTTTGGCGCAGGATCGCATCAAGGCCGTGCGCGATACGCTCCCGCAGCACGCGCTGGCCGTCGGGTTCTATCACACCGTCGGTCTGCGGCAGGACGGCACGGTCGTCGCCGCGGGGCGCAATACCGACGGGCAATGCAACGTGACCGACTGGAGCGGGATCGTCGCCATCGACTGCGGCGCGTATCATACGGTCGGCCTGAAGGCGGACGGCACTGTGGTCGCGGTCGGCCGCAACGAAGAGGGGCAATGCGACGTGGCCGAATGGGGCGATATCGTCGAGATCGTCTGCACCGATTACGACACCGTCGGGCTGAAGCGCGACGGCACCGTTGTTCGCACCGGCTACCACGCCTACGCCGAGCTGCTCGGCTGGAGCGACATCGTCACCATCGGCGGCGGGTCGTATGCGGCGGTCGCGGTGACGGAAGCCGGACAGCTGCTGTCCTCGCATCCCTCGTCACGCAGCGAAAGCATCGTCGGCGCGATTGCGGTCGATGCCTCCACCGGCTATACCCTCGCCCTGCTGCCGAACGGCACGCTGCTGTATACCGACGGCGAAACCGGCATATCCGACGCGGTTGCGATCTCGGCGGCAAGCACCGGATTTATGGCGCTGTCCGAAACCGGCACGGTCTATACGCATTGGTTCCGCGAACGCGACGCCATCGACTTTTCCGATCTCGAAGCCGCCGTGGCGATTGCCGCGGGCGGCACACATTCCGCGGTGCTGCTTTCGGACGGCACGGTGATCGCAAGGGGGCTAAGCGACGACGGCGAATGCGCCACGGAAAGCTGGAACCTCGGCGCGAAGGCGCAATAATACGCATGACCTTTGGCAGATTCTTCTTCACGGGGAATCTGCTTTTTGTCTGCCGTGCCGCAGGCGAACATCCCTGCCAACGTCATATTGACAGCATCGACCGCCCATGCTATACTGTTGCACAGCAAAATACATCTTCAGGGCGGGGTGCAATTCCCCACCGGCAGTTACAGTCTGCGAGCCTTTGGCATGAATCGGTGCAATTCCGATACCGACGGTATAGTCCGGATGAAAGAAGATCAGGCGCTCCGGGGTATGTCTTCGGGGCGCTTTTTCGCCCTCCGAAAGGAGAAAAACATGGAAACCAAACGCAACGCTGTCAACGCCAAGACCCTCGCCACGATCGGTATGCTCTGCGCAATCGCTTTTGTCGCAAAGCTGCTCTCCTCCGTCCTCCCGACCGTTGCGGGCTTTTTGTCCTTCGATCTCAAGGACGTCGTCATTGTGATCGGCGGCTTTATGCTGGGACCGCTTGCCGCCGCCGCGATCACCTTGGTCGTATCGCTTGTCGAAATGGTCACGGTCAGCAGCACCGGGCTGATCGGCCTTGTGATGAACGTGCTGGCCAGCTGCTCGTTCGCCTGCACCGCCGCGGTGATCTACCGGCGCAGGCATAACCTTTGGGGCGCGGTCGTCGGGCTGATCACGGGCATCCTGTTTATGACGGCGGTGATGCTGCTTTGGAACTGGCTGATCACGCCGTTGTATATGAAGGTGGATCGCTCGGTCGTCGTCGGGATGCTGCTGCCGGTGTTTCTGCCGTTCAATCTCGTCAAGGGCGGGCTGAACGCGGCTTTGGCGATGCTGCTGTATAAACCGGTCGTGACCGCGCTCCGCAAGGCGCATCTGATTGAGGAACGCGGCACGGGCAAGCGGGAAACGAAATGGGGCGTTGTCATCGTCTCGGCGGTGCTGCTCGTCACCTTCGTACTGCTCGCGCTTGTGCTGACCGGCATACTTTGAAAAATGCAAGGCGGACGGCTTTGCTCCGTCCGGAAAGGAAACGTTATGAACGCAATCGTATCGGTGATCGGACAGAATCGCGTCGGCATCATTGCGGCGATCAGCTCTAAGCTCGCGTCGCTCGGCATCGACATTCTGGACGTATCGCAAACCATCCTGAACGGCAATTTCACGATGATCATGGTCGTGGATATCTCCGGCTCCTCCGCGCCGTTTACCACGCTCCGCGACGAGCTTGACGCGCTCGGAAAGCAGCTGCAGCTGTCCGTGAAGATTCAGCGGCAGGAAATCTTTGAAGCGATGTATACGGTGTGACGGCGATGCTGACGAAAAACGACATTCTTTCGACCATCGAAATGATCGACCAGCAGCACCTGGATATCCGCACGATCACGATGGGCATCTCCCTGATCGACTGTGCGGACGCCTCCGTTTCCCGCGCGTGCGACAAGATCTACGACAAGATCACGCGTTATGCGAAGGATCTGGTGCGCGTCGGAGAGAGCATCGAAACCGAGTTCGGCATCCCGATTGTCAATAAGCGCATTTCGGTCACGCCGATCGCGCTCGTCGCCGCTGCGTCGGACACAGATTCCTACGTCCCGTTCTGCAAGGCGCTCGACCGTGCGGCCAAGACCTGCGGCGTGGACTACCTCGGCGGCTTTTCGGCGCTCGTGCAAAAGGGCATGACCAAAGCCGACGAAACGCTGATCCGCTCGATCCCCGAGGCGCTCGCCTCGACCGATGTGGTCTGTTCCTCGGTCAATGTCGGTTCGACCAAGGCCGGCATCAATATGGACGCGGTGCGCCTGATGGGACAGGTCATTCGCCAAACCGCCGAGCTGACCGACGGCGCGGGCTGCTGCAAGCTCGTCGTGTTCTGCAATGCCGTCGAGGACAACCCGTTTATGGCGGGCGCGTTCCACGGCGTCGGCGAGCCCGAAAAGGTAATCAACGTCGGCGTATCCGGCCCCGGCGTCGTGTATCACGCGCTGCAGGCCGTCAAGGGCGCGCCGTTCGACGTGGTAGCCGAAACGGTCAAGCGCACGGCGTTCCGCATCACGCGCATGGGGCAGCTTGTGGCGATGGAAGCGTCGCGCAGGCTCCAAACGCCGTTCGGCATTGTCGATCTGTCCTTGGCCCCGACGCCCGCCATCGGCGATTCGGTCGCCCGGATTTTGGAGGAAATGGGGCTGGAAACGTGCGGCACGCACGGCACGACCGCCGCGCTGGCGCTGCTGAACGACGCGGTCAAGAAGGGCGGCGTGATGGCGTCCTCCTCGGTCGGCGGGCTGTCCGGCGCGTTCATTCCGGTATCGGAGGATGAAGGCATGATCGCCGCGGCGTCGTCCGGTGTGCTGACGCTCGAAAAATTGGAGGCCATGACGTGCGTGTGCTCGGTCGGGCTCGATATGATCGCCGTCCCCGGCGACACGAGCGCGGCGACGATCTCCGCGATCATTGCGGATGAAGCGGCCATCGGCATGGTGAACAGCAAAACGACGGCGGTGCGCGTGCTGCCCGCCATCGGCAAAACCGTCGGCGATACCGTGGAGATGGGCGGCTTGATGGGCAGCGCGCCGGTCATGCCCGTGAAAACGGCGTCGAGCGAAGCGTTCATTGCCCGCGGCGGCCGGATCCCCGCGCCGATGCAGAGCCTGAAAAACTGACGAAAGGAAACGATCATGGAGCTTCGGCTGGATACAAGCAAGGTGTACGCGATTGCCTTGGAGGGCGGCGGCGCAAAGGGCGGCTATGAGATCGGCGTGTGGCAGGCGCTTGAAGAAGCGGGCGTCCGCTATGCCGCCGTGTCCGGCACGTCGGTCGGCGCGCTGAACGGCGCGTTGATGGCCATGCGCGACTTTCCCAAGGCCGTCGAAGCGTGGAGCAATATTCGCATGTCGAGCATCGTCGCCGTCAGCGAGAGCGAGGAGAGCGACCTCAAAAAGCTGTTCGGCGGCGCAATGCCGATCGGCGAGCTGCCCGAATACCTGCCGAAGCTGCTGTCGCTTTTGAAAAACCGCGGCATGGATATCGCGCCGATGCGCGCATGGATGCGGGCCGTCATCGAGCCGGAGCGCATCCGCAGCTCCGACGTGGCGCTGTTCGTGACGACCGTGTCGCTCAGCGACCGCAAGGGCATTGAGGTCAAGGTCAACGACCTTTTGACCGACGACGCCGTGTTTGATATGCTTCTTGCGAGCGCCTACCATCCCGCCTTCAAAAACGAACCCCTGTCCGACGGCAAGCAGTACCTTGACGGCGGCGCGTTCGATTCCCTGCCGCTGCATGTGCTTGTCGAAAACGGCTATAAGGACATCATCGGCGTGCGCCTGCCCGGCGGACTGGGCATCGAGCGCCGGTTTGACCTGCCCGCGGACGTGCATGTTTCGATCATCAAGCCGGAAATCGACCTCGGCGGTGCGCTCGATTTTGACGCCGACCGCGCCAAGTATCACCTCCGCGTCGGCTATTTCGACGCCAAAAGGCTGCTCTACGGCCTGTACGGCAAACGCTATTATGTCGAACGCACGCTGTCCGACCGCAACGCGCTCGACTGGCTCTTAGACCGGTATGAACGCGACGCCGAGATCCCCCGGCTCCGCACGCTGATCGAGCAGACGCTGCCCGCCGAAGCAAGGCGGCTGAACGTCCGCGAGGGGGACTACTATGAACTGATGATCGCCACGCTCGAGGAGGAGGCGCTTGCCCGCGGCGTCGAGCCGCTGTGCATCCGCACCGACCGCGCCCTGATGCGCGCCGTCTCCGACGCCGACCTCGCCCGCCGCAAAGCGGACGCGCAGGCCGCGGCGAAGGTGTGAAGGAAAAGAATAGGACTGAACAGCATCTAATCGTGCTTATAAAATAGTATAATGACTTGTTTTTACAAACATTTAATTGTTGAACATCCCAACATATGCTATACTATTTGGTAGTTTTCTTTATCTGATATTTATATAGATAATGTTTTGGCTTTTTCGTGTATCATTCTATGATGATTATAGATATTCAGGATGGAAACAGTCGCACGATTAAGTAATTCTTACAGGAAATTGTATTCTCCATATTTATGCGCTTGATAGCATAGTTACCAAAGCCGCTTACGCTCATGAAGGTTGGTGATTATTCATGGATA
>JAFUDD010000407.1 GCA_017459315.1 Clostridia bacterium
CATCCAGAACATCAGCGTAACGCCGAGCGTGGACGGGCGAATGTCCATCGTGCCGAACAGGATTACCGGCACGACGCAGGTCGCATACAGCACGATCGCCGTGGTGCGGAACGCTCCGGTGTTGCGGCTCCGCGGATAGAACGGCTTTAATAATTCCTCCGAGTTGCCGAGCGAAAGCGCCGCAAGGCGGTAAGCCTCCTGCTCGGACTTGCCGGACGCTACATCGTCGTCAAAGCGGTCGAGCGTGTTTTGCAAGAGCTCGTCGTGGAAATCCCTTGCTTTTTGCGACTGCACGGTGTCGGCAAACAGCCTGTCAATATACGTTTTCAGCTGCTCACGCATAGTCCTTACCCTCCGTATCCAATAATCTTCGAATGATCGCTTCGGCTTCGTTCCAAGCCGCGATCTGCTCCCCATGTGCCTTACGCCCCGCTTCGGTGATGCGATAATAGCGCCGCCGCGCGCCTGTCGCTTCCCCGCCCCAGTAGGCGCTGATGTACCCCATCTCCTCGAGCCGTCTGAAAGCCGTGTACAGCGTCGCTTCTTTTAATTCGTAGCGTCCGCCTGACAGCGTTCGGATGGTCTTGTTGATTTCGTAGCCGTAGCTGTCGTGCTTGATGAGCTGAGACAAGATAATCGTCTCCGTATGCCCGCGAATCAGATCCGCCGCAATCGACATCCGACCACCTCCTTTTTTCTTGCTTCGTCCCTATATTATCACGAGATACCTCATCTGTCAAGGTATATCGTTAGAAAAAATACATTAATTTTTAGAGATACATAAAAGAGGACGGGTGCGTCCTCTTTTACATGTTTTTATAGATTTATTCCTTTGTGAGCAGCGTTTGATCGTTTTCGAGCGCATAGCCCGCAACGGCAGCGAAGCGTTCCATCAAATCGCGCTTGGTGAGCTTTTGCTTTTCCTCGCCTGCGATATCAAGAATGATACGTCCCTGATCCATCATGATCAGGCGGTTGCCGTGACGGATCGCGTCGGCCATGTTGTGCGTGATCATCAGCGCAGTCAGGCTGTTTTCGTGCACGATGCGGTCGGACAGCTCCAGCACCTTAGCGGCGGTAACGGGATCGAGCGCCGCGGTATGCTCGTCGAGCAGCAGCAGCTTCGGCTTTTGCAGCGACGCCATCAGAAGCGTCAGCGCCTGCCTTTGTCCGCCGGACAGCAGAGCGACCTTGACCGTCATGCGATCCTCAAGGCCGAGGCCGAGCGACGCCAGTTTTTCCCGGTACTCAGTTCGTTCCTTTTGCGTAACGCCCCACCGCAGGGTACGCGGCTTGCCTCGTCGCATGGCAAGCGCGAGGTTTTCCTCGATCTGCATATTCGGGGCGGTACCCATGTTGGGGTCTTGGAACACCCGGCCGATATACTTTGCGCGCTTATGCTCCGGCAGGGCAGTGACATCGTTGCCGTCGAGCAGGATGCGCCCGCTGTCAATCGGCCACACACCGGCAACCGCGTTCAGCAGCGTGGACTTGCCCGCGCCGTTGCCGCCGATCACGGTACAGAAATCGCCGGGCGCCAGATGCAGGGATAAATCGGTGATCGCATGTTTTTCATGAATCGTGCCGGGGTTGAACGTTTTGGAAATATGGGAAAGCTCAAGCACGGTGCTTCGCCTCCCCTCTCTTGGCGGCAGCGCGGAACGAGTTTTTCGCATGATCGCGGATATACGGCGTCGCAAGGAAAATCGCAACGATCACCGCGGTGAACAGCTTCAGATCGTTGGAATCGAGCCGCAGCCACAGCACGATCACCACGACAAGATAATAGATCACGCCGCCGAGCACGACGAAGGACAACGTGCCGAAAAAGTTCAGATGCTTGCCGAGCAGCGCGCGGCCGAGTACCTCACCGATGATGACGGCGGCAAGGCCGATGACGATGGCGCCGCGGCCCATATTGATATCCGCAAAGCCCTGATACTGGGCAAGCAAACCGCCCGCAAGCGCAACGACGCCGTTGGACAGCGTGAGCCCCAGCAGCTTCATGTTATCGACCGAAATGCCAAGGGCACGCGCCAATGCCGGGTTGCTCCCCGTAGCGCGGAGCGCGGAGCCTTGCTCCGTGCCGAAGTACCAATACATCAACGCGATCAGGGCAAGCGCGATCAGAAAGCCGACGAGAATCGCCATCGGGATATGACGCGAGGACAGGATCAGCGTATATTTATCAACGCTGATTGCCTTATTCGCCGCCATGCCCATAATGTGCAGATTGATCGAATACAAGGCGAACTGTGTAAGGATGCCGGAAAGGATCGCCGGAATGCCGAGCTTGGTATGCAGCAGCCCCGTCACGAAGCCGGCCAGACAGCCCGCGAGCAGCGCAACGAGCAGCGC
>JAFUDD010000408.1 GCA_017459315.1 Clostridia bacterium
CTCTGCCGTCGTGAAATTCTTGACCGCATGGAACGAGAAGTCCGTAAAATCGGCAATCTGTCCGCAATAGGTCAGTTTGCCGCGCGTCACGCGGCTTGCGCCGAGCGAATGTGCGGCGTCCGCCACGACCGCCACTCTGCCGAGTCCCCTTTGGATCCGTGCCGACAGATCGCCAAGCAGTGTACCGTCGCTTTCCTTGGGGGTAAACAGCGCCTTCTTGCGCTCGACGATTGCGAAAATCCGGTCATAGTCGCATACGATGCCGCCGAGATCGACCGCCACAATCGCCTTGGTTTTCTCATTGATGGCGGCTTCCAGTTTGTCGTAATCCATTTCCGGCATGTGCGAAACCGGGTCGCCGTCCTTTTGGATATCCACAAACCGAACGGTGGCGCCGCAATGGATCGCCGCCGACGCTGACGCCGTATAGGTGTACGCCGGTACGATCACCTCGTCGCCTGGTTCAATGCCCCAGATTCGAAGGATAACTTCCTCCGCCGCCGTTGCGGAATTGAGGCAAACCACGCGATCTTGATAGGCCGCGACGTTTTCCTCTGTGTCGCAATCTATATTTGTTCTGCCGGTTTCGATATAAGCCGCCAGCCGCCGTTCCAGCCGTTTTGTGCGCGGGCCTGTGGTGATCCAGCCCGATTGCAGGGCTTCGACGACCTCGGCTATCTCCAGTTCGGAAATATCCGGCGGGCTGAAGCTGATCTTTCTATTCATCGTCTTTTCTCCTGTTGTTTGAGATGATTCCGTGCCTTTTGCGCAGAACCGGCCCATAGCCGTTTATTTACGGCTTTCTGATTTTTGTCTGATCAACGTCTGTCAGCGCAGGCGCATTGCCCTCGCCGTCATACTCGGCAAACAGAAGCATGTCCGCAATATTGCGACCGGCTTTTCCGTCGCCGTCTGTATCGGCTCCGGACGGATGGCTGATGCATTCGCCCATGAAAACCATCATCGCGCTCGTTCCGCCGTCGAGGTTCATGGCTTCTTTGCAGCCGAGGCTCAGCATCAGCTCTGCCATTTCACCTTCGTTCATGCCGATTGCCTTTTTGCTTCTGCCGTCCACGGCGACAAGCGCATAATGACCCGGCTCGTAATAGCCGACCATAATGCGCGGATGCCGCGTGCCGAAGTTCGAGAATTTCCCGGCAATTTCTCCGTCCTTTACGAGGGCAGGGCCGAATTGCCACGCATTGACGATCCCCTTCTTTTCCTCGTTCTTCAGGTTGAACCGATCTTTATTGATATCAAACACCTTCATCGAGCCGTCTTCATATAAAATGCAGATGCCCTTGTATTGTATATCCGTTCTGAAGCCCTTCACCTTTTCACGGTTATGGATCACAAGGCCGTAGTTCATGCTGCCGTTAACTGCCAGGATTGCATGCTCACGTGCGGCAAAGTCTTCGCCGTCCTCGCGCCCCGTATTGAACTCGCCGCGGCCGAACCCTGTGCGGAAGCTGTTGATGTTGCGCATCCACACGTCCGCCACATAATAGGTCTGGTTCACGTCCTCATCCACTACCTTCCGAATCGCGATCCGCAGCTCGTCGGACTGATAGCTGTAATCCGCATCCGTGCCGGTATCGTAATCGGGAAAGTTTGTCGTTATGTCCCCGGCCATCGGCGCGCGGGTAGGCGCTGGCGTAGCGGTCGGCTCCGGTGTGGGCTCCGGCGTCGGTTCCGGCGTGGGTTCCGGGGTCGGCTCCGGCGTGGTCGGCTCGGGCGAGATGGTCGCTTCCGTTCCGACTGAAATCACGATCTGCTCAATCGGCGCGGCCGTTGCGGCAACCGGCTCATTCACCTGCGCAGCCGGCGCTTCCGTAGGCTGTACAGGCTGCTCCACGGAGGAAGCAGGCGTAAAACAGCCGAAGACGCTCAGCAGCATCCATCCCGCCAGCAGCAGGCAAATTCCTTTTTTTCCGTTCATATCGGTCATCCTCCAAGGAAATTCATAGTTTATCGACCTTGTTTCCCATGATTATAGGAAAAATACTGTTTCCCTGCAAGTCTGTTGGGGAAATCTTTACAGGGCGGCCGAAAAAATTACATTTTTCGAATAACGACTTTCGTCTTCCGTGATCACAGTCTCCAGAACCGCATTCCGGACGCTTTGAGCTCGTCCATCCGGTACAGGCTCTTCACATCCACCAAGACCTTTTCGTCGTCCGGAAGTTCGTCCTTAAACAGAGCCTTAAGCTGCATCATCGGCAGCGAACGGAACTCGTTATGCCCGACAGCTACGATCACGCAGTCCGCCTTCGGGATCTGGTCCAGCGGTACAAGATCCACGCCGTATTCGTGCTTTGCCACGGCGGCGTCCGCCCATGGGTCGGTAACGACCGGTTGAATGTCGTATTCCTGCAGCCGATGGATGATATCAACGACCTTGCTGTTGCGCGTATCGGGGCAGTTTTCCTTGAACGTGATACCGAGAATCAAGACGGTCGCTTTCTTCGGCGCCATCCCGGCCTCGATCATTTCCTTGATCGCCGCGTCCGCCACGAATGCACCCATGCTGTCATTCACCTTACGCCCGTTCAGGATGATCTGGCTGTGATAGCCGAGCTTTTCGGCAACATTCGTCAAATAGTACGGATCGACGCCGATGCAATGGCCACCGACAAGACCCGGTCGGAATCCAAGTGCATTCCACTTGGTATTCATGCCGGCCAGCACTTCATCGGTATCAATTTTCAGTCTGTCGCAGATCATGGCGATCTCGTTCATAAACGCGATATTGATATCGCGCTGACTGTTCTCCACGACCTTGACCGCTTCTGCGGTTTTGATATCGGAAACAGGGAACGTCCCGGCCTTGATCACGATATCATACACCTTTTTGATCTCCGCAGCGGACTCCGCGTCCATGCCGGAGACGATCTTGCGAATATTTGTCAGCGTGTGTACACGGTCGCCGGGATTGATGCGCTCCGGGCTGTACCCGATTTTCCAATCCACACCGCACTGCAGACCGGATTCCTTTTCTATGATCGGCACACAGACATCTTCCGTCACGCCGGGATAGACGGTCGATTCAAACACGACAATCGTGCCGGGTGTCAGATTCTGTCCGACCGTGCGGGATGCGCCCTCCACCGGCTTCAAATCCGGCGTATTGTCGGGATTCACCGGCGTCGGCACCGCAACGATAATAAACTTTGCTTCTTTCAGCCTTGCCGGATCGGCGGTAAAATCCACCGTCGTGTTCTTGATCGCTTCGCCGACCTCGTTGGTGGCGTCAATGCCGTTGCGATACTCATTCACTCGCTTCTCGTTGATATCGAATCCGATGACGGGTATATGCTTTGCAAATTCAACCGCAATCGGCATACCGACATAGCCGAGTCCGACCAATGCGAGTTTTTCCTTGCCGGAGATCAGTCCCTGATAGATCGTATTGAATTCCATTTTGCTTTCGCTCCTTTTTGTTTCCATCTGCCTTGAACAATCTGCATGTAAGAGCAGGCCTTGCTGCTGCCGCAAAAGGTCTGCCTAAAGCAGCTCCCTTATAATGCTTTCTTCAACGCCGCAACCACAAAGTCCACGTCTTCCTTCGTCTTGTAAGGATCCATCGGAAGGCTGAGCACCGTTGCGCACAGCCGATCCGTTACCGGACAATCGGCAACGGCGCTGTCTGTTCCGCGGAAAGCGCCCTGCGTGTGCATCGGCTTCATATAGTAAACCATAGACGGTATGCCGGCCGCTTTCAGCTTTGCCTGTACGTCCTTGCGATCCGCGCCGGCGGGCAGCTGCACGGTGTACTGCGCCCACGAGCTGTAAAAGCCGTCCTTCACGATCGGCAGCACAAGCGACGTCCCCTGCAGCGCATCGGTATACCACGCGGCAACCTTGTTCACATCGGTCAGCTCATACGCCGTAAACGCCTTGAACTTCGGTAAAAGGATCGCAGCCTGCAGCGTATCAAGTCGGCTGTTTTTTCCGAGACGAACATTGTTGTACTTGGCGTTTGGATCGTCGGGATTGCCGGTATCCTTGCCGTGGACGCAGATCGACCGAATCAGATCCGCCCATTCGTCGTTATCCGTAAAGATCGCACCGCCGTCGCCGTAGCAGCCAAGCGGCTTCGCCGGGAAGAAAGACGTGGTGGAAATATCGCCAAAGCTGCACGCCATTTTGCCGTTGATGCTGCCGCCAAAGCCCTGCGCCGCATCCTCCAGCAGCAACAGGCCGTACTTTTCGCAGACCTTTCGAATCGCCGGATAATCCGCAGGCAGGCCGAACAGATCGACTGCGACAACAGCCTTCGGCGCGTATTTGCCTTCCGCCTTGACCTTCTTTACCGCCTCCTCGAGCTTAACCGGATCGAGGTTATAGGTATGCGCATCCACATCCACGAAGATCGGTGTTGCGCCCTCATCCGCAGGACACTCGCCGGAGGAAAAGAATGTGAAATCAGGCACAAATACCGCGTCTCCTTTTCCAATGCCCCATGCCCGCATGGCAATCGTGATGGCGTCCGTTCCGTTGGCGCAGGTAATGCAATGCTTCACTCCGACATACGCCGCCAACGCCTGCTCCAGTTCCTTCACCTCCGGTCCGGAAATAAAGTGCGCCGAAGCGGCGACCTTGACCATCGCCTCGTCGATCTGACATTTCAACACTTCATATTGTTTGGGCAGATCCCTGAATTGCATGTTATTTGACCTCCTCTAAGCCTGTTTCGGTTTCTTTGTATTGACGGCCGCATTTGGAGCATGTCCAAGAGTCCTTCAGCAGCTCACCGCACTCGCACGCCCATCCCCGTCTTTTTGCCGGGCAACCGAGCATTAGCGCATGATCGGGAACGTTGCTTGTCACAACCGCGCCTGCACCGATCAGCGC
>JAFUDD010000409.1 GCA_017459315.1 Clostridia bacterium
CCTGCAGCGAACGGGACGGACTGCCATCGAATGTGATTGGCTTCGTGAATTCGGCCCTTCTATTGTGCGACCCGATACCAACGGTGTAAAGCGGGTATGCTGGGATTGGCTGCCTCAGGATTGGCTTTCCGATGAACGGTTCCTTTCGGATCGCCTATGGACGGAAAACGCATATTTGCAGGCGGAGGATATCGCTGCCTCTTACGCGCATGTAACCGAAGCATTTGACAAAGTACTTGCGGCTCACGGCTATGTTCGAGACGGGCGGTGGTATCGCGCGGAATATTCGAACACGGATACGCTTGCCTTCTTCTGCCATTTCGGTGTTTCCTGTGTGCTTCTCTCCCATCTTTTCAATGTATCACCGATGATCCTGTGGCACAGTCTGGCGATGGCACCGACTTCTGTGACGACCGTGTATTCCGAAGAACGCCGTTCGGGAATCGCATCCTTCCGCGCAAGTGCCATCGGCGATATCTCGCATCTTCTGAACGCAGGCCGCGATCCCTCCTTCTCTGCAAGGTTCTGCGAAGTATTCGGCAACGGGGAGCGGCAGGATTAACCGGAAAATATTTCTCATTTTTACGCTTCGTTTATTGACTTTCTGATATATAAATCGTATAATGGAATCAAATTATCGGGAAGGTGTAGAGCTATGAAACCTTTAAAGACCGAGTATTTTACCACATTGGAGGACGCGATCAATCAGCACCGCGAGGCGACCGGCGTTGCGCCGACGATTTTGGAGCTTGTCGCGGCAACCGGTATCCCGCAGGCCACGATCAGCCGGTATCTTCGTTATATGCACACGCACGGAATGATTGAGTATGCCGGTCATCGCAGAATCAAAACGCGCGCCGAAGCAAAAATGAAAGAGGAAACCATCTCCATGCCGGTTATCGGGCGGATCGCATGCGGCGCGCCGCTTCTTGCCGAGGAGAATATTGAAGAATATGTTCGTCTCCCCGAAACGCTTGTCGGCAAAGGCAATTTCTTTATTTTGCGTGCCAACGGTCGCTCGATGATCAATGCCGGCATCAACGACGGTGATCTCGTCGTGATCCGTCAGCAGGAATCCGCCGAGCCTGGGCAGATCATTGTTGCGCTCGTCGATGACGATACGGCAACCTTAAAGCGGTATTACCCGCGCCGCAACAGCCGCGTGGAGCTCGTTCCGGAAAATGATGAATTCAAGGTGCAGACCATCGACCTTTCCGTGCAGCATTTATCCATTCAAGGCGTTGCCGTGAAGGTAATCAAAAATATCGAATAACCGAAAACCGGCATATTTGCCGGTTTCTTTACGCGGGAGGGTTTCTTTATGTTGAAAACGCTGTGCTTGATTGCTTTTGCGATCTCTTTTTTGTATAATCTGCTGCTGCTTTGGCTGCGTACACGGTCAGAGCATAATCCGATTCCCGACACCGTTAAGGACGTGTATGACGCGGAAACCTATAACAAATGGAAGCGGTATAACGCCGAACAGAATCGTTTCGGTCTTGTGCGCATTACCGTCGTGCATTTGGTTTCGTTTCTCTTGCTGCTGACAAATGCTTACGCTGCTGTTGCTTTGCCGATGCGCGAAAATCCGTATGTGGCTGCAATCCTTGTCGTTATGTTTTATCAGTTCATCGGAACTCTTGTCGAGCTTCCGTTCGACTATTATCTGACGATGCGCATTGAAGAGAAATACGGGTTCAACCGTACCGACGCCAAAACGTTTTGGCTCGATCAAGTCAAGAATTTTCTGCTCGGACTAATCCCGATTGTCGGCCTTCTGTGTTTGTTTGTACTGCTCCATCAAACACTTGGGGACTGGGTGCTGCTCCTCTCCGGCATCATTCTGTTTGTATTTATTCTGTTCATTTCGTTCCTTTCTCCGTTCTTTCTCAAGATCTTTAATAAGTTCACGCCCTTGCCCGACGGTGAGTTGCGGACAAAGCTGACGGCGCTTCTGGAAGGACACGGCTACAAAGTGCGGGCGATCCAAGTCATGGATGCATCGAAACGGTCCAGTAAATCCAACGCTTTCTTTACCGGA
>JAFUDD010000410.1 GCA_017459315.1 Clostridia bacterium
GCGGCAAGGACGCTCTCGAAGCGTTCGAGCAGGCCATGAACAACATCATGCCGGTGCTCGAAGTCAAGGCGCGCCGCGTCGGCGGTTCGACCTATCAGGTCCCGATCGAGATCCGTGCGGATCGTCGTCAGACCCTGGGTTTGCGCTGGCTCGTCAGCTTTGCGCGCGCTCGCAGCGAGCGTACGATGGCCGAGCGTCTTGCCGGTGAAATCCTTGACGCCTGCAACGAGCAGGGCAACGCCGTCAAGAAGAAGGAAGACACCCACCGCATGGCGGAAGCCAATAAGGCGTTCGCCCACTATCGCTGGTAATGCGGGACACGGCACTTGCATTGACGCGCAATATCGGCATCATGGCGCACATCGATGCCGGCAAGACCACGACGACCGAGCGTATCCTGTTCTACACGGGCAAGATCCACAAGGTCGGCGAGGTCCACGAAGGCGCGGCGACGATGGACTTTATGGTGCAGGAGCAGGAGCGCGGCATCACGATCGCGTCCGCTGCCACCACAGCCTACTGGCGCGGCCATCGCATCAACATCATCGACACCCCCGGCCACGTGGATTTCACGGTCGAGGTGGAGCGTTCGCTCCGCGTGCTGGACGGTGCTGTCGCGGTGTTCTGTGCCAAGGGCGGCGTGGAGCCCCAGTCCGAAACGGTCTGGCGGCAGGCCATGAAGTACGGCGTCCCGTGTATTGCGTACGTCAATAAAATGGACATTACGGGCGCGGATTTCTTCCGCGTTCTGGACATGATGCGCGACCGGCTGCACGCGAACCCCGTTCCCGTGCAGCTGCCGATCGGCTCCGAAGCCGATTTCCGCGGCATCATCGACCTTGTCACCATGCGTGCAGAGGTCTACTATAACGACGACGGCACCGACATCCGCGAGGAGGATATCCCGGCGGAGCTGCTCGAAAAGGCCGAGGAATACCGCGCAAACCTGATCGAGCAGGTCGTCGAAGAGGACGAGGCCGTGATGGAGAAGTACCTCGAAGGCGAAGAACCGACAAACTAGGAGCTGATCGCCTGCATCCGCAAGGCGACCATCGCCATCCACGCCGTCCCCGTGTGCTGCGGCACTTCCTACCGCAACAAGGGCGTGCAGCCGCTGCTGAACGCAATCGTCGATTTCCTGCCGTCGCCGCTGGACGTTCCTCCGGCGAAGGGCACGGATCGCTACGGCGAGGGCGAGATTGAGGCGCATCCCGACGATGCCGCACCGTTTGCGGCGCTGGCGTTTAAGATCGTCGCGGATCCTTACGGCAAGCTGGCGTTCATCCGCGTATACAGCGGTACGCTCAAGGCCGGTACGTATGTGTACAACGTCAACAAGCAGAAGCGCGAGCGCGTCAGCAAGATCCTCTTGATGCACGCCAATACGCGCACCGAAGTCGAGGAAGCCCACGCGGGCGATATCTGCGCTTTGGTCGGCCTTCGGGAAACCACGACCGGCGAAACGCTGACGACCGAGAATCACCAGATGCTCCTGGAGAGCATGGTGTTCCCGACGCCCGTGATCCAGGTTGCCATCGAGCCGAAGACCAAGGCCGGGCAGGAAAAAATGATGGCCGCGCTCCAGAAGCTGAGCGAGGAGGACCCGACGTTCCGCACCTATACGGATCAGGAAACGGGGCAGACCATCATCGCCGGCATGGGCGAGCTGCACTTGGAAATCATCGTGGACCGTCTGATCCGGGAGTTCCGCGTGGAAGCCACCGTCGGCAAGCCGCAGGTCAGCTATAAGGAAACGATTGCAAAGCCCGTGCGCCACGAAACGCGCTATGTCCGTCAGACCGGCGGTCACGGCCAGTATGCGCACGTTATCGTCGAATTCGAGCCGAACGAGCCCGGCGCAGGGTATACGTTCGAGAGCAAGATCGTCGGCGGCGTCGTTCCGAAGGAGTACATCCCCGCCGTCGATGCCGGTATCCGCGAAGCCTTGCAGAGCGGCCCGCTGGGCGGCTATGAGCTGATCGACATTAAGGCAACGCTGGTGGACGGCTCCGCTCACGAGGTCGATTCGAGCGATATCGCCTTCAAGATCGCAGGCTCCCTGTCCGTGAAGGACGGCTTGACCAAGGCGAACGGCGTGCTGCTGGAGCCGATGATGGACGTGGAAGTGTTCGTTCCGGACGAGTATCTCGGCGATATCGTCGGCAACCTCACCGCCAAGCGCGGCAAGGTCAGCGGTATGGAAACGAGCGCCGGCGGCACAACCGTCCGCGCGATCTGCCCGCTGTCCGAGATGTTCGGATATGCGACCGATCTGCGTTCGAGAGCGCAGGGACGCGGCGTGTTCACGATGCAGTTTGCGCATTATGAGCGCGTTTCCGAGGCGA
>JAFUDD010000411.1 GCA_017459315.1 Clostridia bacterium
CGCCCGCATACATTGCTTCGATTTCCGCGTCCGTGACGTTCCACGTCACCTTCACCGGCTGCTTGGAATCATCGTTCATGACCGCATTGACGGTTTCGGGCAGCGTGATCGTACCGTTCAGATCGAAGAACAGCACCGTGTCCTCGATGGCGTCGGGCTGCACCTCGACCTCGTTGCCGTAGCGGACAAGGTTAAAGACGCGCAGGCTCTCCAAAGGCTTGCCGTCCGGCCCGAACATGGCCTGGTTATCGACCGCGCAGCCGCCGTAATACTTGCCCGCGTCGTTCGGATCGTAGCCTGCGGCAAACTGACTCGCCCAGCCGGAGCCGTACTGCTCCCACAGCGCGTTGTTCTGCTCCCACGATTCGGTGCCGACGGTGATCCACGTGCCCTCCCAATAGCACACGCCGATGCCGTTCGTCGTTTGATTCACGACCGTGTCGATGATGTCGCGCACGCTATTCGCCTGTCCCTGCACGGTATACGGATAGCTTTTGACGACGCCCGCCGTGCCTTCGCCGATCGTGTTGCCGGAAAAGTCGGTGTCGTCGGGCGTATAGGCGTAGGACGTTTCCATGACCATGACCTTTTTATCGTAGGTCTCGGCCACGTCGGACAGCACCGCCGCAAGGTTTTCGAGCGTGCCGTGCCAATAGGGATAATAGGACGTAGCGAACACGTCGTAATCCACATCATAGTACGCGAGCTTTTTCGCATAGCTTGCGTAGGTGCCTTCCTTTTCCGGGTTCGCAAAGTGCAGCGCGACAAGCGCCTTCGGGAAGATTTCGCGCGTTGCGCGCGCGCCGGCCTGCATCAGATACTGCACATTGAACCAGACCTTTTCGCCGCACATCGTCCCGTTCGTTTCGTTGCCGATCTGCACCATGCCGACATCGACGCCCGCCTGCCGCAGCGCGGACAGACAATCCTTGACGTACTGATAGACGGCCTCGGTCTTGTCCTCGATGGAAAGGTCTTTCCATGCGCGGGGAACCATCTGCTTGGCGGGATCGGCCCAGAAGTCCGAAAGGTGGAAGTCCACCAGCAGCTTCATGCCGTACTTGGTCGTGCGCTCGCCGATGGCGATGGCCTTGGCAAGATCGTTGTTGCCGCCGCCAAAACCCCGGCCTTCCTCGTCATACGGATCGTTCCACACGCGGACGCGAATATAGTTGACGCCGCTTTCGGCAAGCGTCTTGAACACGTCCTGCTCCTGCCCGTCAAAGCCGTAATACCGAACGCCGCTTTCCTCCTCCGCGATCACCGAGGACGCGTCCATGCCGAAGATGAAGTCCTCCGGCACGTTCTCGACCTTCTTCACATACAGGCTGCTGCCCTCAATCTTCTCGGTCGCCACCGCGTCTTCGATTTCGATGATCGCATAGCCGGGGTCCGCGTCGGAACCGGTCGGGCCGTCGCTTTCCGTGGGCGCTCCGCCGGGAGCGGTCGTCGCTGGCGCTGCGCAGGCCGCTAGCAGCATCGCCGCCGTCAAAAGTGTCGTCATTCTTGCTGTTTTTGTCATCGTCTTCCCCTTCCTTTCTTTTTACGGCAGGCGCATCAGATGCTCCGCCACGCGGATCGCCGCGTCGTCCGGCGAACCGTTCCACGCGCCGAGGTGCCCCGACGCTGCCAAAAAACACAGATAATACGGCTCATCCGCGGCATAGCTGATATAGGTTTTCGCAACGCCCTTGCCGCCCGGCGTGGACAGCCGCCAGCCATATACCGCGCCGTTTGCCGTATAGTCGTCCGCGTCGCGCGGGGCGCACGGGCAAAGCTGCTGCACAAGAGCCTCCATCCGGCTTTCCGGCACGATCCAAAGATCCGCCCGATCCGGCTCGCCGGTATCGAACGCGGCATAGGAAAACGGATGCACCTGCACCATGCGGATGCCGTCCGGCAGCTCGGTTTCCAGCTCGACGGCAAGCGCCCTGTCCTCCATTCTCTGCACGTCCGCATACAGCATGACCTTCCTTGCGGCGGGCGCATCGGTGACGAGCGTGAAGATCCACGCCCAGAAGAACACCGAAACAAACGCCACGATCACGTACCGGTGCAGCTGCGACAAAACCCGTTTAATCCACCGCATCGTCCGCCACCTCATACGCCACGATAAAGCCGTACACCGTTTCGACGCGCACAACGCCGGTCCTGGGGAACCGCTTTGCCGCGCCGTCGTACAGCTGCAGCGCAAGCGTTCGCCCTTCGGTATCCGCTTGGATCTTTTGCATCGACACGCCGCGCCGGATGCGGATATGCTCGTCCGTCCGCGAGAACGTGCCGGTCACCGTTTCGCGCGGACCCTGCAGCATCGCCTCGGTATGCTTTTTCGCGTAGCGCAGCTCGTCGATCACGAAGATGCGCAGCGTCAGCGCGATCCACCCGCCGAGGATCGAGGTCAAGATGGTATTGCGCAGCATCGCGGGGGCATTGGCCGTATGCGTTCGCACGCAAAACATGATGCACAGTGCGAGCGTCACCGCCAAAACGCCTCCGGCAGCCGCGATCCACAGCGCGGTTTGCCGCCGCAGGCGGTCGATATCCGATTGCAAATACAACGCCTTCATGCTTTGTATTATACCTGTAAATTCCGCCCTGCGCAAGCGGTATCGGACAAAAAGCCTGCGACCCGCCCGTTTCATGCCTGTTTTCGCCGGTCCGCGCTTGACAACCGACGCCGAAAAAGGTACGATACGCATATACGGATTTTGTTCCGAATTTACAAACGGAGA
>JAFUDD010000412.1 GCA_017459315.1 Clostridia bacterium
AGCAGCTTTCCGACCATAACGCGGTCTGGGCGGAGATCGCGCTGCCCTGACGCGTACGGCATGAACTTTATATAATAGGAAACGGAATATCGGAAACGACCCCGATATTCCGCTTTTTTATGCCCGCATACGCAATCTTTATTCCGAATCAGTTATATCGGCCTTGCTTTTGGCAGGGACGGGGGATATAATACATATTTATAAATACGATGTTTTTTATAAACGAAATATACGTTTTTTTGAAAAGAGGGTAGGCGGATGTATCTGCTGTTGTTCGGACTGTGGCTTGTGCTGAACGGCGCGGTCACGGTGGAAATATGCCTGTTCGGGGCGGCGATCACGGCGGCGCTCGGCGTGCTCGCGTACGCCCTTTTCGGCTATACGCCGCGGCGGGATATCGCCTTTTTGCGGCGGCTGCCGCTGTTTTTGGCGTACGTGCCGGTGCTGATCTGGGAGATCATCCGCGCCAACGTGACCGTCATGCGCATCATTCTGAACCGGAAGCGCGAGGTGCGGCAAAGCCTTGTCGTGATCGAATCGGGGCTGAAAACGCGCTTTGCCCGGTTCGTGCTCGCCAATTCGATCACCTTAACGCCCGGCACGATCACGGTGCGGGCCGAGGGAAGCCGTTTTACCGTGCATTGCCTCAGCCGCGAAATGATCGAAGGGATCGAGGACGGGACGCTGTGCCGCCTGCTGAAACGGATGGAGGCATAAGGATGGAGAACGCCTATCGCATCGTATTTGTCGCCGTGCTGCTGGCACTCGGCGGGATGATCTTCTTTGCGCTGCTCCGCGCGATCAAGGGGCCGCGCACCGCGGACCGCATCATGGGCATCAATATGATCGGCACGCTGTCGCTGCTGTGCCTTGCGGTGATCGCGCTGCTGCTGAAGGAGAGCTGGCTGATCGACGTGTGTCTGATCTACGGCATGATCAGCTTTCTGGCCGTCGCCGTGCTTGCCATGACGCAGATGGGGCAAAAGCCCGGCGAGACCGACGACGAGGATATGTCCGACGGCAAAGGAGGGAACGCGTAATGGAATGGGTTCGCTTCGGCATTTCGACGCTGCTGCTGATGCTCGGCGTCGTCACGATCGGCGTTTCGATCTTCGGCGTGTTCCGGTTCCGGTTTGTGCTGAACCGGATGCATTGCGCCGCGATCATCGACACGCTCGGCGCGCTGTTTCTGCTGGCGGGGCTGATGGTCGCCGCCCCCGCGCCGGTGTACTTTTGGAAGCTTGCCGTGATCATTCTGTTCCTGTGGATCGGCAGTCCGATTGCGTCGCATCTGGTGTGCCGCATGGAGCTGCGCACGGATCGGGAGGCGCTCAGGCACATGGAGCATTCTGCGGAAACGGAGGAGAATGCGGATGGAATACTTTGAACTGCTGCTCTTGGGGCTGCTCGTTATCTGCGGCGTGTCCACCTGTGTGACAAAGAATCTCATGGCGTCGCTGGTTATCTTTATGGCGTACAGCGTGCTGATGTCGATTTTATGGGCGCTTTTGAAGGCGCCTGACCTTGCGGTGACCGAGGCGGCGGTCGGCGCGGGGATTTCGAGCATCCTGCTGTTTATCACGCTGAAAAAACTGCACACGATCCGAAAGCAGGCCGAGCATGACAAAGAAAAATAAGAGCCTTCGGGAACGCTTCCGCGAATGGGACGCGGATCGGTTCGACCTGACCGCCTTGACCGCAGGTGAAATGCACCGCGCGCCGGAACCCGCCCCAAAGGAGCCTGCGGCATACCGCCCGGTGGAACGGCTCGCGGCGGGCGAAATGAACGCATACCGCGCGATCTATCCGCTGCTTGCGGTGCTGCTTGGACTGGTGATGATCGGCTTTCTGCTTGTGACCGTATTTGAGCTGCCTGCGTTCGGCGCGGCGGATAACCCCGCGAACAACGAGGTCACGGAGCGATATGTACGGGACGGCATGACGGAGACCGGCGCGGTCAATATCGTCGCGGGCGTGATCCTTGATTACCGTGCGTTCGATACGCTCGGCGAATCGCATGTCCTGTTCACGGCGCTGACCGCCGTGCTGATCCTACTGCTGACCGTCGATCACCGGTTCGACGGCATCACGACCGAGCCGGAGCTGGATCTGCTGCGCCGCGACGGTATCGTAACGACGACGGCTAAGGTACTGGTGCCGATCATTGTGCTGTTCGGCGTCTATGTGATCCTGAACGGCCATCTCGGACCGGGCGGTGGCTTTTCGGGCGGCGCGATCATCGGTGCGGGGCTGATCCTGTACGCCATCGCGTTCGGGTTTGACCGGCTCGAACGGTATCTGCACTTCGATTCGTTCCGCGTGATCTGCCTTTGCGCGTTGTCGTTTTACAGCCTGTCCAAGTGCTATTCGTTCTTCTGCGGCGCAAACGGCCTTCACACGATCTTTTCGCCGGGCACGCCGGGACGCATCCTGTCGGCGGGGCTGATCCTGCCGCTGAACGTCGCGGTCGGCGTCGTCGTGGCCTGCACGATGTACGGCCTGTATTCGATCTTCAAAAGGGGGAAGCTGTGATGCAAGCGTTTTTCGAACAGCTTTGGAATGTGCGCGTGTCGGTCGCGGCGGTGATCCTGTTCGCCGTCGGCTTCGTCACGCTGCTGCTGCACCGCAATATCCTCAAGAAGATTATCGGCCTGAACATCATGGACACGGCTTCCTATCTGCTGCTGACCTCGCTCGGCTTTATCGAGGGGCGGCTCTCCCCGATCGTGCAGGGCGGGAATACCGATCCCGCGCTGTACGTGAACCCGCTGCCCGCAGGACTGGTACTCACCGGCATCGTCGTGTCCGTTTCGGTCACGGCGGTCATGCTTGCGCTGACGATCCGGCTCTACGTGCGCTATCACAGCTTGAACATGGACGAAATCTACGCGATGGCGCGGAAGGAACACGGGGTGGAGTAGGATGGAGCTTGTCACGAATTTCCCGCTGTTTTCCATCGTCCTGTGCCTTTTATGCGCCGTGGCCAGCTCGCTGCTGCCCGGCAAATGGGCAAGGCGGCTGTCGCTCGGCTTATGCGCCCTCGTCGGCGCAGGCGCGCTCGCGCTGCTGCTTTACGGCATCCGCACCGGCGTCGAGACCGAGTATCTCATGGGGCATTACCCGCATCCGTGGGGCAACGAGCTGCGGTTCGGGATTTTGGAGCCGCTGCTGGTGCTTGCGTTTTCGGTCGTGATGCTGCTCTGTCTGCTCGGCGGAAAGAAGCAGCTTGCAGACGACCTTGAGCCTAAGAAGGCGCATCTTTATTACGTGATGAGCGATCTGGTGCTCGTTGCGCTCGTCGCGCTGACGTACACGAACGATATCTTCACGGGGTATGTGTTCATCGAAATCTGCACGATCGCGTCCTGCGGGCTTTTGATGATCCGGCAGATCGGGCGCACCACGCTTGCGGCGATGCGCTATATGATCTTTTCGCTGATCGGCTCCGGCCTGTTCCTGCTCGGCGTGATCCTGCTGTATGCGATCACCGGGCAGCTGCTGATGCCGAACCTGCAGGAAGCGATTGCGAACCTTGCGGCAAGCGGA
>JAFUDD010000413.1 GCA_017459315.1 Clostridia bacterium
CCATCCTCGGCGGTTACGCGCTGTCGAAAAAACGCCTGCTTTTTAGGCGCTTCTTCAACTTCTTCCTCGTCTTTACGATGTGGTTCTCCGCGGGCCTTGTACCGCAGTATCTGAACTATTTGCAGACCAAGGCCGTGTTCAATTCCGTCGGCATCATGGACGATAAGTGGCTCGTCGTTATCGCTATGGGTATGGCGGCCATGAACATCATCCTGCTGCGCAACGCGTTCGAGGGCGTTCCGTCCGAGATCGAGGAGGCCGCCATCGTAGACGGTGCGACCGAGCTGCAGGTGCTTACGAACGTCTATATCCCGATGACCAAGTCCACGATTGCGACCGTTGCGCTGTTCTTCGCCATCTCGCGTTGGAACGGCTACTTCTGGGCCAGACAGATGATCTCCAACCCGAACGAGCATCCTCTGCAGGTTTTCATCCGTCTCAAGCTCGAGGAGTTCACCGATCCGGACCGTATGGCCGGCTGGAACGAAATCTACGCGTCCGACTCGGTTATCTACGCGCTGATCGTCTGCTCGATCGTCCCGATCCTGATCATCTATCCGTTCATTCAGAAGTACTTCGCCAAGGGCGTCAACGTCGGCGGCGTCAAGGAATAAGCGATGTTTGCCGGGCTTCCGGTTGACATAGAGGAAAAAGAAGAATCATACAAGGAGGAACTTATGAAGAAGACCAAGACTTTGCTTGCGCTGACGCTTGCAGCATTGATGCTGCTGGCGGTTGTCGGCTGCGCGAAGATCGACGTGACCGAGTATACCGCTCCGGCCGCAACGACCGCTCCGGCGCAGTCCGCTTCCAACAATACGCAGAGCACCACGCCCGCCCAGTCGGCGGACAATAATGCTGCGGCTCCCGAGGCGAACACGCCTGCGGAACCGGCCGTTCCCGAACTGACCTATGCGGATGGCACCAAGCTGCGCATTGCGGCGGGCTATCAGAAGCGCACCAACGCGATCACCTTTGACGCGGACATCGCGGGCGAAGGCATCACGCTGGCGGACGGCGTCACCTACCACACCGGCGACCTCAAGCCGACCTGGGTGGCGGTACAGAACCTGCTCAACATCGAAATCGAAGATAAGTTCACCGGCGCCGGCTCCGCAAGCAAGGAGTTCGATTACTGGAAAGAACGTATGGATGAAGTCGATCTCGTCAACGGCGGCGCAGGTCAGCTCTCCGAGTACGGCGAGGAAGGCGCGATCGTCAACCTGGCCGAGTATCTCGATCAGATGCCGAGCTTCAAGGCGTACCTCGATGCGAACCCCATCGTTCGCCTCTCCATCACCGGCAACACCACCACCGGCGCGATCTACTTTGCACCGTATTTTGACGGCGTCAACGATATCGAGCGTATGCCACTGATGCGTGTAGACTGGGTTGCCAAGCTGCTGGACGGCGAAGGCCCGTTTGCTGCCGACGCTTCCAACAACACCGCCGCGCCCGTCTATCAGCCCTATATGCCGACCTCCGGCAAGGTAGAGGTTGAGGTCGTGAAGCTCGACGCCTCCGGCACCGAGAAGATCACCAAGGACTATGACGCCGCAGGCAACATCGTTGCGACGATGAACGCTGCGGGCTCGGTTGACGGCGTGACCGCGGTCAACATGCTCCGTGACTACATCGACAAGGCCTACAACGGCTACTACGGCACCGAACGCTCCAACCTGTTCATCGGCCAGAACGCCGCGTGGGATGCGGACGAACTCGTCGCCCTGCTCCGCTGCGTCGTCGCCAACCCGCAGACGCTGAACGGCACCGATACGATCCAGGGCCTGTTCTCCCGCGAGGACAACAACAACCAGCGCCGCGTCGATATGTTCCGCTTTGCGGGCACGCTCTTCGGCGTACGCGGTATGGAATCCCGTCAGGATTACCTGTATGTCGGCAGCGACGGCAAGCTCCATGACGCCCGTCAGGAAGTCGATGCCTATAAGGCGCTCGAAAAGATGAACGACATGGCGAAGGAAGGCCTGATCTCCAGCGCGTTCCTCAACACCGAAGACGTTAAGAGCCAGAACTACCTCGAGCAGGATCTCGGCTTCATGCACTATGACTACAACCAGACCCAGACCCTGTTGAATGAAACCAAGCTCGACAATGCGGCGGGCGAAAAGTACATGGCGGTCATGGTTCCGGTCGCACGTTGGAACGACGGCACCGGCGAGCAGTTCTTCCGCTTCACCGAGTCCTGGCGTTCGGTCAAGACCGATGCTTGGGGCATCTCCGTCAAGGGCGTTGCGGGCGATCAGGATAAGCTCAACGCAGCGCTGAAGCTCATCGACTTCGCGTACAGCGAGCAGGGCCAGATCCTCATGTCCTACGGCCCGGATGCGTTCATCAAGACGAATGCGGACGGCTCCTATGTCACCTTCAATTTCAACGGCAAGGAAATGCCGGTGATCGCGGATGCGACCTATGAAGAGCTGTGGGCAAAGGCCGGCGGCAACTACACCAACTACGCCCGTAACTACCTCGGCTCCACGCTGTCCTTCGTGAAGAGCCAGGCGTTCGAGTATCAGTGCACGCACGAAGTCGGCAAAGAGGGCGCAGGCCATATCTCCGTCGCCATCGGCTTCGGCACGATTAAGCATCCGGAGCTCGCCATCACCGAGAATCCGTGGTACACCTCCGTGCCGACCACCCTGCCGAACACCAAGCAGGAAACCGACCTGATCAACAGCTATTCCGATCTGACCAACAAGTTCAGCCCGAACAAGGGCGCTGAGAACCTGTTCGTCAACCAGATCGTCAGCGGCTATGCAGCTGAGGGTATGCCGGACGCCGAGGGCAGCGCCTCCTACGTTGCTACCACGATGGGCGGCGCACAGTATCTGCAGCTCAAGCAGAGCGCGTATGATCGCCTGTTGAAGTACTTCGATACGCTGAACAAATAATCTCTGACATAACCATTCGCACCGACGGGGATCGCCCGATCCCCGTCGGGAATTCGGAAAAGAAAACGGGCATACGGGGGAGTCGATTATGTATAAGAAACAGCTTAAACTGCAAAAGCTCATCTGCATCGCGGCTATCGTCGCGGCAGCGATCGTTTTTGTTTACGCACTCGGTATTATGACGGATCTGTACGATGCGCTGTATTCGACGATGATGAATCCGTACGATCTGACCGAAACGGACGTTCCGGGTTCGTACGTGTATTATCTGATGCAGCCGTTCAATCAGGATCTGCTGAAATACTCCATCGCCTTGATTCTGCTCGGCTGCCTGTTGTTCCTGACACAAACCCATTCCCGGAGAAAGTATTACATCGGGAACTTCGTTGCAATCGGCCTGTACGCGGTGGGGAACATCGCCATGGCGATCTGGGCGCATACCTGGATCGAGGGCTATAAAGCGTACTTTGTCACGCAGGTCGATTTTGAGGCCCTCAAGAATCATGCAGCGATGTGGAAAACGGCGTATGTGGATTCGACGTTCTGGTTCGATCTCCATTATGTCGTATTTGCGATCACGCTGATCGTGACCGCGCTGCTGATCGTCAACCTGATTTGGAAACTTCGTCTGATGAAGGAAGAAAAGCGGCTGATTGAAGCCGGAAAGGAAGCTTTGGCATGAGTATGAACGAAGAACAACTGATCCGTCGGGACCGGATGCGTTTCACGAAAAACACGCTTTCCTCCGGCCTTGCGCTGCTTGCGATTTTATTGAATGTCCTTTACTTCGTCAGCATCTATAAATCCGATGTCGGATCGTATTATTACAACATCCTGATCGGCGCGTCCGTGCTGTACAACCTCGTCTTTATGCTTGTCGTGTTCCTGTCATCCGAGGGCGTCAAGGGCTATAAGATCGGCTATGCGTATGTGCTGATCGTCGTCGGCCTCTTGCAGATCGTCCGCATTTTCATCCTGCCGATGCGCGCCCATACCGCGACCGTCACGATCAATCAGCAGGAAACGATCGTCATGCAGACGGCGCAGTTCATCCGCGTGATCGTGTATCTGTGCGCTTCGTCGGTCTGCTGCATCGTCGCCGGTATCGTCGGCATCCAAAAGAGCCGCACGCTCTCGGCATATATGGCGACGCTGAATCAGAAAGCGGCATAAGGGAGGACCCGGTATGGCAACACTTAGCTTACAGCATATCGACAAGATTTACGACAACAAAGTACAGGCGGTCTTTGATTTCAACCTCGACGTCAAGGACGGCGAGCTGATCGTGCTGGTCGGCCCCTCCGGCTGCGGCAAGTCCACCACGCTCCGCATGATCGCCGGTCTGGAGGATATCTCCGCAGGCAAGCTGTTCCTCGACGGAAAGGATATCACCGCAACGCCCGCCAAGGATCGTGACATGGCGATGGTCTTCCAGAACTACGCCCTGTACGGCCACATGACCATTTACGAGAACATGGCGTTTTCGCTGACGCTCCGCAAGGAGAATCCGAACGTCATCCACAAAAAGGTGCTCGCCGCAGCCGAAATCCTCGGCCTCACCGAGCAGCTGAACAAGAAGCCGGCGCAGCTGTCCGGCGGACAGCGGCAGCGTGTTGCGATGGGTCGTTCCATCGTCCGCAACCCGAAGGTGTTCCTGTTCGACGAACCGCTTTCCAACCTCGACGCCAAGCTGCGCGGCGCGACCCGCCGCGAGATCCTGCTTCTCCATAAGCGGCTGAACGCGACGATGCTCTACGTTACGCACGACCAGACCGAGGCGCTGACGCTGGCGGATCGCATCGTGTGTATGTCGATGGGCTATGTGCAGCAGGTCGGTACGCCGCTCGAGCTGTACGATACCCCGGCGAACCTGTTTGTGGCGAGCTTTATCGGCCTGCCGCCGATGAACTTCTTCCACGTCACCGTGGGCGAGGGCGAGCTGGTCGGCAGCGAGCTGCGCGTGCCGCTCGACGCCGAAGAGCAGAAAACGCTTGCCGCCTATAAGGGCAAGGAGATCGTCCTCGGCGTCCGTCCCGAAGATATCGTAGATGGCGGCGCGGTTTCGGTCAAGGTCTTCTCGAACGAGAACCTCGGCATGAACACGTTGGTGCACGGCCATTTGGGCGACTCCAAAAAGCCGGAGGACAAGATCACGTGTAAGCTGCGCGGTTGGTGCGATTATCGTCAGGGCGATCGCGTGCAGGTTTCCTTTGTGAAGAAGCATTTCTTCGATAAGGATACGACCAATGCGATCAGAGGGGAGAA
>JAFUDD010000414.1 GCA_017459315.1 Clostridia bacterium
CATCACCGCGATCTGGAGCTTTTCGCCGGTCACGGTTCCCGAATCCGTATTTTTACTGCAGGAGAACCTTGCGCTGTCGCTGGCGCATGTTAAGATGGTGGCAAGATAAAAAACACAAAATGAAACGAGCCGGTTTTCCGGCTCGTTTTGCATTTTGGGTTATTCGTTCTTTTCGTCTCGCTCCCGCTGCACCTCGGCCTGCATCCGGTCGCACCAGGCGTCCCATTTTTGCCAGTATTCCTCGGCGGGGATCACACGCGGAACAAGGTCGGCGGGTGTGAATACGTCGCGCAGGCGACATTCTCGGACGCACCGGCGGTACATTTCCCAGTCCCATTCCTCCGGTTCCCAAAGCAGCGGGACACGCACAATCCCCGCGTTCAGCGCGGCGACGGCGCGGGTATGCCCGTCGAGCATGACGACCACGCCGTCCAATACTTTCAGCGGGATCGGCTCGAAGCCCGACAGATCATTTGGGTCGAACCAACGCAGGACGGCGTTATACTTATCCTCGGAGACATAAAACTGCGAGGGCTGCAGATCGTGCAGCGTCAATTCGTCGAGGGACGGCAAAGCGGTTTCGTTCATAACTCCTCCAATTGTTGCGCAAAGGCCAGAAATTGCGCGGGCGTCAGCGTTTCGCCGCGCGTTTCGGGCGGGATGCCGAGCGCCGCGAGTGCGTCGAGCCCATGCGGTACGGTCTTGAGATTGTTTTTCAGCGTCTTGCGCCGCATCAAAAGGCACGCGCGGACGGCGGTAAAGACCTTTTCGACCGGCAGGGCGGGCGCATCCGGCTTTTCCGTAAGCCCGACAAAGACCGACTGGACGTTGGGCGACGGATAAAAACAATCCTCACCGAACGTTTCCAAAACGCCGCCGTCGTAATACAGCTGCGTGATCACCGAAAGCGGGCCGTAGTTGTCGGCTTTCGGCGCAGCAAAGAACCGATCCGCGGCCTCCTTCTGCACCATGCAGCCGAACACGCGCGGCCGCGCGAGCAGAACGCGCTCGGCAATCGACGTGGTGATGTAGTACGGCAGATTGCCGACGACCGAAAACGGCCGCACCTCGCCGAAGCGACAGCGCAGCGCGTCGCCCTGCACGACGGTCAGCCGTTCGTCCGGCATCGACGCAGACAGGTATTCGACCATCGCCGGGTCCTTTTCAATGGCGGTCACGGGGCCGAAAGGCAGCAGCAGCTCGGTCAGCCCGCCGAGCCCCGGCCCGATCTCCGTGATCGGCTCGCCCGCAAGGCCGAGCGCCTCCACGCACCGCTGCAGCCGCGCCCCGTCGATGCAGAAGTTCTGCCCGAGGGCGCGGTTCGGCGTATGTTCGATTTCGGCCAGCGCCGCAACAATCCATTCTTTGCTTGCTCTCATATCCGTATCATACCATGAACCGCAAAAAATGGCAAGGGACGGCGTGCGAGAACGAAAAACTTCCAATAAAAAGATGGAACGTTGCATGTCAAAAACTGTCACGCGCGATGGCGCAACATTTCCCTTTTCCGGCGCATACTATCGACAAAACGCAGAAAAGGAGAGTGGATGATGCGAAAAATAATCCTGTTTTTATGGGTGACGGCACTGCTGGCGGCGGGCGGCTGTCACCGGAACGTCGTGCGGCCAACGCCGACGGCGACCCAACAGCCCGCCGCGACCGGGGAAGCCCGCCCGACCGATGCACCGCAGATGACTGCGGCGCCCGATCATACCGCCGTGCCCGACGCTTCGGCAACGAACGCGCCGGAGCAGCAGACGCCGGACACGGACGAACCCGTGCGCGATGCGTCCTATCGGGAATATGAAGTGACCTACCCCTCGCGCGGGGTGCAGGTGCATGCGACCGTCGTGCTGCCCGGCAGCACGAGCATCGGCAAGACCGACGACACAACTGACACAACCGAGACGACCGGCCCGAAGTCGCCGGACGCTTCAGCACAGCCGATGGACACGGCAAAGCCCGATACGACAGCGGCGGGCATGAGCGCCCGTTCGGCGGAGGCTTCCGCCTCGCCGGAACCGGAAATGCACGCGTACACGGCAACGGCGACGCCGGAGATGCACGCCTATACGTCCCCGATGCCGATTTCGGAAAACGAGCAGCCGGCGGGCGGATGGCCGCTGGTGGTGTTCCTGCACAGCTTTGAGGGCGAACGCAACGAGCACGGCGGCTTTGCGACGCTTGCGCACACCCTGGCGGAGCGCGGCATTGCGTCGATCCGCATGGACATGCCGGGCAGCGGCGACAGCGAGGAGCCGTTTACCGAGAACCATCTGACCTCGATGTATACGGATGCGCTCGCGGCCATCGAGTTTGCCAAGGCGACCTATCCGGTCGATGCGAACGAGATCGGCGTGTTCGGCTTTGACATGGGCGGACGCGTGGCGCTGCATATCCTGGCGCAAAAGCTGTTCGACTTCCGTGCCGCCGTGCTGCTCGCGCCGTCCAACATGAACGCGGACACCGTAACGCTGTTCGGCGGGCAGGACGCGTGGGAAAAGGACAAGGCCGACGCCGAGCTGAACAACTACACGACGGTCACATCCCCGCTCGGCACCGTGCGCGATATCGCCATGCAATGGTTCACCGATCTGGAGATGAACGACGATCCCGCGTCGCAGATCGGAAAGGATCGCGCGGATCGCACGCTCGTGATCTGGGCGCAGAACGATACGACCGTTCGTCCCGATGCAAGCAAGGCCGTTGCCGAAGCCCTCGGCGCCCAAACGCTCGTGCTGGAAACCGGCGGTCACAGTTACGGCTTCTATGCCGAAAATGCCGAGCTGAGCGAGCGCATCGCCAACGCTGCGGCGGACTTCTTCGCAAGCACACTGCGCGGCACAGCCAGCGAAACTGCACGATAAATACTTAAGACTTCATAAAGAAAACGAAAATACGCTTGCGCCTCCCGCCGTTCGGTGGTATAATCCCTCGAAAACGACGGGAGGTGCGGCATGACATTTGCAGCGTGGATCGCGGACAATCGTCTTTTGGCGGCGGTGCTGACCGCGCTTGTCGCCGTGCTGGTCTGCGGCGGGTTTACGATTGCGCTGACCCGGATGCCGCGCCGCGCGCTTTGGACGGTGCTGCCGGCGGTGGCTGTCCACTTTCTGACGTACTTTCCGCCCAAGCTGATCCAGACGGGGCTTGCACCGCACGATCTTTCGCTGCCGCTCGACGCGGCGATCCCGCTGTGGACGCCCGCTGTTGCGGTGTACGTGCTCGCATTCGCGCAATGGACGGCGTACTGGCTGCTGCTCGGCTGGCAGGGACAGGCGCTGCGCAGCCGGTATCTGGCGGGCGAGCTGCTCGCAAAATTGCTGTGCGCCGTTGTATTTGTCGTCTTTCCGACGACACTGACGCGCCCGGCTGCAGCGGACGGCGGCGTGTTCGAGCGCGTACTGCAGCTTGTGTATCTTTTTGATACGCCGACGAACCTTTTGCCCTCGGTGCATTGCCTGCAAAGCTGGCTCTGCGCACGCATGGCGTTCGAGGCGAAGGGCTTGCCAAAGTGGGTCGCGCCGGTCATGGCCGCCTTTTCGATGCTCGTCTTTTGCTCGACGCTGCTGGTCAAGCAGCACGTCCTTGTCGATCTGCCCGCCGCGATTCTCGTCGCGGAGCTGGGGCTTTGGCTTGGGCGAATGACGCGGCTCGATGCGGCGCTGACGCGCCTGGAGAACCGGAAGGCGAAACGGGAATAAGGAAAACGAAAATACAGGCTGCCGCTATGTGCGACAGTCTGTGTTTTTCTTATATGGTCGTTTGTTTTACCGAACGGTCAGCCCGTTTTCGTCCGCATCGAGCGTCAGCGCCGTGCCCTCGGCCGGGGATTCGCGGATGATGTACCGCGCCAGCAGCGATTCGGCATGGGACTGGATATACCGCTTCAGCGGACGCGCGCCGAACTGCGGATCGGAGCCGTTTTCGACGATGTATGCCTTGGCCGCGTCGGTGACGGTCAGCGTCAGGCCGCGCGTGGCAAGCCGCTTCTTGAGATCGTTGAACAGCAGATCGACAATCGACTTGAGATCGCTGCCGGTCAGCGGCTTGAAGAACGCGATCTCGTCGAGACGGTTGATGAACTCCGGACGAAACCGCTGCTTCAATTCGCTGCGGACAAAGTCCTCCACGCCGGGCTTCAAGGCGCCGGTTTCGTCCATGCCCTCCAGCAGAATGTCGGAGCCGATGTTCGAGGTCAGAATGATGATCGTGTTCTTGAAATCGACCGTGCGGCCCTGTCCGTCGGTGATACGCCCGTCGTCGAGCACCTGCAGCAGCACGTTCAGCACGTCCGGGTGCGCCTTTTCGACCTCGTCGAACAGCACGACGGCATACGGCTTGCGGCGCACGGCCTCGGTCAGCTGCCCGCCCTCGTCATAGCCGACGTATCCCGGAGGGGCGCCGATCAGACGCGACACGGAGTATTGCTCCATGTATTCGCTCATGTCGATACGCACCATCGAGCGTTCATCGTCAAACAGCGCTTCGGCAAGGGCTTTCGACAGCTCCGTTTTGCCGACGCCGGTCGGGCCGAGGAACAGGAACGAGCCGATCGGCCGGTCCGGGTTCTGAATCCCCGCGCGGGAGCGCAGGATCGCGTCGCACACGCGGTTGACCGCGTCGTTCTGCCCGACCACGCGCTGATGCAGCACGTCGTCGAGGTGCAGGAGCTTTTGCCGTTCGCTCTCCAATAGCTTCGAGACCGGAATACCCGTCCACCGGGCGACGATCTGCGCAATCTCCTCCTCGGTGACTGCGTCGCGCAGCAGCGTCTTTCCACGCGACTGCGCCTTAGCCTCCTGCTCGGCCAGCTCCTTTTGCAGCTGCGGCAGCTTGCCGTATTTCAGCTCAGCGGCCTTGTTCAGATCATACGCGTTCTCGGCCGAGGTGATTTCGTTCTGCACCTGCTCGATCTGCTCGCGCAGCTGCTGCACCTTGCCGATGTCTGCCTTTTCGTTTTCCCAACGCGCCTTCATTTCGTTGAACGAATCCTTCAGCTTGGAAAGCTGCGCGCGGATCTCCGCCAAATGCGCCTGCGAATGCGGGTCATCGTCCTGCTTTAAGGACGTTTCCTCGATTTCGAGCTGCATGATCTTGCGCATCGTTTCGTCCATTTCGCTCGGCATCGAGTTCATTTCCGTCTTGATCAAGGCGCACGCCTCGTCCACAAGGTCGATGGCCTTGTCCGGCAGGAACCGGTCGGAGATGTACCGGTCGGACAGCGTCGCCGCCGCGATCAATGCCGCATCGTGGATCTTCACGCCGTGGTAGACCTCATAGCGTTCTTCCAGACCGCGCAGAATCGAGATCGTGTCCTCCACGGACGGTTCCGCGATCATCACCGGCTGAAAACGCCGTTCGAGCGCCGCGTCCTTTTCGATGTACTTGCGGTATTCGTCGATGGTCGTTGCGCCGATGCAATGCAGCTCGCCGCGCGCGAGCATCGGCTTTAAGAGGTTGCCCGCGTCCATCGCGCCGTCGGTCTTGCCCGCGCCGACGATGGTGTGCAGCTCGTCGATGAACAGGATGATCTTGCCGTCGCTCTTTTTGATCTCGGTGAGCACCGCCTTCAAACGTTCCTCAAATTCGCCGCGG
>JAFUDD010000415.1 GCA_017459315.1 Clostridia bacterium
ATGGAAGCTGCTGCCGCTTGCGGTGGAGACCGTATCGAAGGAAATCACCGAAGAAATAAAGTTTTAACCGACACAGGGCCGAAAGAAAGGGGAAACACATGGATATTTACAAGATTCCGACCATCGACGCATTGATCACGGGCAACCCGTACGTAGGCCGCGGCATCGTCCTCGGCAAGACGCCCGACGGCAAGAACGCCGTCGCCGCCTACTTCATCATGGGCCGCAGCGAAAATTCGCGCAACCGCATCTTCACCGAAACCGAGGGCGAGGTGTTCACCGAGCCGTTCGACCGCAGCAAGGTGCAGGACCCGACGCTGATCATCTACGCCGCCGTGCGGCAGCTCGGCAACCATCTGATCGTGACCAACGGCAACCAGACCGACACGATCTACGACGGCCTTGCGCACGGTCTGTCGTTTTCCGAGGCGCTGACCTCGCGCTGCTTTGAGCCGGACGCGCCGAACTTCACGCCGCGCATATCCGGTATGCTGACTTTTTGCGACGGCGACTGCTCCTATGAAATGAGCATCTTAAAGAGCATCGACGAGATCGGCTCCGACTGCGCGCGCTACACGTTCAGCTACCCGTCCAAAGCGGGCCTCGGGCATTTTCTCCATACCTACGTGACCGACGGCAACCCGATCCCGACGTTCCAGGGCGAGCCGGAGCGCGTAGCGACGGACGACGATATCGACGCGTTCACCGAGACGCTGTGGAACGCGCTCGACGAGAACAACAAGATTTCCCTCTACGTTCGCTATACCGACCTCGAAACCGGCGCGGTCAGCGAAACGCTTGTCAATAAAAACCGATAAGGAGACGGGACATGAAAGAATTTGAATTGAAATACGGCTGCAATCCGAACCAAAAGCCTGCGAAAATCTTTATGCACGACGGCAGCGATCTGCCCATCGAAATTCTCTCCGGCCGCCCCGGCTACATCAATTTTCTCGACGCGTTCAACTCCTGGCAGCTTGTGAAGGAGTTGAAGGAAGCGACCGGCCTGCCCTGCGCGACCTCGTTCAAGCATGTTTCCCCGACGAGCGCCGCGGTGGGTCTGCCGCTGTCCGATAAGCTCAAAAAGGCGTGCTTCGTGGACGACGTGCCGGAGCTGGACGAATCGCCCTTGGCCTGCGCCTATGCCCGCGCGAGAGGCACCGATCGGATGTGCTCGTTCGGCGACTGGGTCGCCCTGTCCGACATCGTGGACGTCACGACCGCAAAGCTGATCAAGCGCGAGGTGTCCGACGGCGTGATCGCGCCGGGCTATGAACCCGAAGCCTTGGAGATCTTAAAGACCAAGCGCAAGGGCAATTACAACATCGTGAAGATCGACCCTGCTTACGTGCCCGATCCGGTCGAGCACAAGCAGGTGTTCGGCATTACGTTCGAGCAGGGCCGCAACAATTTCAAGATCGACCGCGCGCTCTTGCAGAACGTCGTCACCGCAAACAAGGAACTGCCCGAAAGCGCGGTGCGCGATCTGATCGTGTCGCTGATCACGCTGAAATATACGCAGTCCAACTCGGTCTGCTTCGCCGTGGACGGACAGGCCATCGGCGTCGGTGCGGGGCAGCAGAGCCGCATCCTTTGCACGCGGCTCGCCGGCTCCAAGGCCGATACGTGGTTCCTGCGCCAGGCGGACAAGGTGTTGAACCTTCCGTTTCGCAGCGACATCGGCCGTCCCGACCGTGACAATCTGATCGACGGCTATATCAACCAGAACGA
>JAFUDD010000032.1 GCA_017459315.1 Clostridia bacterium
GCCTTGCGCGCAACGACACGGGCGCGACGGTCGGCGTACATCCGAACCGCAAGATCGGCCCGACGATGGACTTCGGCTGCGAAGCGTTCCCCGAAGCAACGGTCTTTCGCATCGGGCGCGAGCCGGACGGCACGTATCGCTTCTTCCTGTTTGAAGGCGCGGCGCTCGATAAGCCGAAGCAGTTTATCGGCACATCCATCGTCGTAAAAAGCGACAACCCCTGCCGCCCGATCATCGAGCAAAGCGTGCAAGCCGGGTTTGAACCGCACTTTGTCGTCATGCAGGGCCGTCACGCCGATACGCTCGAACGGCTTGCCGAAATGCTCGGCATGGCGGTTTGCCGGTATTGACCCACACGATATGCCCCCGAAGCCATACGGCAACGGGGGCTGTTTTCACTTTTGGGGGATCACTTGCTGTACAGCTTATCCTTCTTCTCCTGCATAGCTTCGATCTGCTTCTTGCCGAGCGGATAGACGAACCGCAGAATGATGAACACAAGCAGGAACAGCACGGCCGGGATCATGACCGACGAATTGTACATGCTTTGCAGCGCGTCGGCGGAGAGGCCCTCTGTCTTCAGCTCGGAGCCGTTGTAGCCGATCCGAAGCAGCGGGACGTTGATGAGGATCGTCGCAACGGTCTGGCCGAGCTTGCGCATGAAGGAATAGAACGCATAGGAGGTCGCTTCATCGTTGAGGCCGTACTCGATCTTGTTATAGTCGATCGCGTCGGTCGCCATGACCCAGATCAGCAGGAAGATGAACGCGGTGCCGATGCCGCTCATCAGACAGGCAACAAGGTACAGCCACACATTCGTAATGCCGAACAGGGCGAGAACGAACAGCAGGATATAGAACACGGCGGCAACGAGGATGCCGTAGGAGCAGACCTCGCGGCGGCCGAAGCGGTTGCCGAGCTTTGTGGCAAAGAACATGACGATGGCGACCGGCAGATACTGGAACACGGTCGGCAGCATCGTGAGCCCCGGCATCTGGAAATAGTGATGGAACAGATAGGCGTTATAGCCCTGTCCGAACATCTGCGCGGCCAGGAACAGCATGGACGCCAAGCTGACGGCCATAAACGGACGGCTCTTTAAGAGCGTCTTTACGACCTTCATTGTGTTGCCCTTCTGCTTCGGCTCGGGCTTGGATTCGACTCGCTCCTTGCTCCAAAGGTAGCAAAGGAAATAGGCGACGACCGACAGCACGGCAATGATCACAACGCCGACGAACACGCGCGTATAATCCATTTGGCTCTTGCCGTCCGCAAGCTTGACGTAGCACATGGACGCCAGCACCATGGCGGGCATGGCGCCGAACGTGGAGCCGATGGAGCGGAACACGGACAGGGACGAGCGTTCCTTATCGCTCGAAGTGATGACCTGTGCCAACGAGCCATACGGGATATTAATGCAGGTATACAGCATGCCGAACAGAATATAGGTAATGTAGATCCATGCAAGGCGGCTGCCCGCGGAAAAGCCCGTAACGTTGGCAAACATCAAAATTGCGGCGAGTGCAACCGGGATCGCAAACACCTTGATCCAATGGCGATAGCGTCCGTCCTTGCGCAGCTTGGCGCCGTCGATGATGCGGCCCCAGATCGGGTCGTTGATCGCGTCCCAGATACGTGCCACGATCGTCATGATCATAACGCTGAGCACGCTGATCTCCAGCACGTCGGTGTAATACTTGTTCAGCACACTCTGCGTCAGGCCGAAGACGAGGCATGACGCCAGATCGCCCATCGCATAGCCGATCTTATCCTTTGCGGTGATGCCGCTTGTGCGGGCAATGTAGGACTTGTTTTTCTGTTCCATTCGCTTTCCTCTCCTTTATTTCTCATGCGGCGTAAGCCGTCGGTTTTTAATGCTCCTGCAGCGACGCGAAAAGGTCTGTGTACGCGCTGCCCTTTCGATAGAACACGGGCGTCTGTCCAAGAGGCGCGTCGATGGTAAACGGCGTTTCACCCGCATGGGCTTTCCCTGTCCAAAGGTGAATCCACTCGCCCTTCGGCAGCGTCACATGGCGATGCCGCGCCTTGCGCTCAATCACCGGGCAGACGAACAGATCGTCGCCGAAGAAGAACGCATACGGATCGTGCCGCGCGGCAAACGTCCCCGCCTCCCAAAAGTCCGGCCGGATCGCCGGAATGCCGCGCTTAGCGTCCTCCAGCACCGCGACACGGTACGGCTTGAGCTTTTGGAACACGTTCGTCATTTTCACGGTGTACGGTGTGACCTTCGGTGCGTCGAACTGGGCGTTCGCCCATGGGCGCAGGGATTCGTGACTGCGCATCATCGGCGTAAACGCGTTCATCTCCATCCAGCGCGTGAACAGCTCGTCGTTGCGACGCAGCTTGCCGAACGTGAAGAAGCCGCCGATATCGCTGTGCACGAACGAAACGCCGGAAAAGCCGAGGTTGAAGCTCGCGGGCATGACGCAAGGCATGCCATAATCGTGCGTGAGGTCGGTATGCTGATCGCCGTTCCACATGATCGGCGCATAGCTTTGCACGCCGAGATAACCGGAGCGCATGAAGAACATTGCATCCGTTGCGCCGTATTCCTCGATGGCTTCGCGGTTGAGCTTCGCCCACAGCACCGGCCACACGTTATGCAGCTTTTTCGGATCGCCGTCGTACAGCACGCAGTCCACCGGAAGATATTCGCCGAAATCCGCCATCCAGCCCGACATGCCGAGATCGAGCATATTCTGCTTGATCAGCACGTCCTTGCAGTAGCGCACGGCTTCGGGATTTGTGAGATCGAGCATGCCCGCATCGAACGTTGTGGATTTGATATGATAAATCGAGCCATCCTGCTTGGTGATCAAGTATCCCTTGTCCTTGCAGACGTTGTATAAATGCCCGTCCTTGACCAGATACGGGTTGATGTAGCCCAAAAACTTCACGCCGCGCGCGTTGAGCTTTTGAATCGC
>JAFUDD010000416.1 GCA_017459315.1 Clostridia bacterium
ATACTGCGCAAGACGGTGCACCGCCGCGTTCAGCTTCGCATCGGTGTGCGGCTTAACGCCGACGAGCTTGCTGCCCGTGAACGGGCTGAGCTGGAAGGTCTGGCCGTCCACGGTGAACTTGGGCAGCGGCGCCGCGCCGAAGTTGTCGCCGAGGATGCTCAGCGCATTTTCTTTGTTCCACGTACCGCTGATGACAAAGCCCGCCGCGGGGTTGCTGCTGAACTCGGAGGTCTCGTTGGTGCCGACGAACTTGTCGGAGGACATCACGGTGTTCATCGCCTTGGCCGCGAGGAAGCCCTTGTCGGAATTGAAGTTGTCGGAAACGGAGAGGAACTTGCCGTCGTCATCGGCTTCCCAAAGGGATTTGCAGCCGGTGCCGAAGAAGAACGCAGGCAGATACCAGCCGTTCTTGAGGTCGAAGCAGAAGGTCTTGCCCGCCGCTTCGCAGTCCGCGATCATCTTGGCGATGTCGTCCAGGGACTCTTCCTTCACGACCGACTTGTCATAGTAGACAAAGTAGGTGTTGTCCGCGGTGACCGGGTAGGCGTAGTAGGTGCCGCCGGTGATCGCCGCCGTGACCGCCGCTTCGACGTTGCTGGTTTCGACAAACTCAACGGCGCTCTTGCCGAGCGGGTCGAGAGCCGCCGCCTGAACGAGACGGTTCAGCTGGTCCTGCGCGAAGAAGTAGAGGTCGCCGCCCGCTTCCACGTCGGCGGTCATCTTCGACGCCGCATCGCCTTCGCCGACCGCTTCAACGGTCGCGTTGAACTTGATGCCGTACTCGTTGGAGGCGTTGAAGTCCGCGATCTGCTGCTTGGTCAGATCCACGACCTTCTCGGCGCACCATACGGTGATCGTGTACTCACCGGCAAGCTCGCTGCCAGTAGAGGCGGCCTTCGTGCCGGCGTCGGTCGTGCCGGTATCGGTCGCACCGCTCTGCGTGGGCGCGGTGGTCGGGTTCGCGGACGCCGGCGTGCAGGCGACGATGCCCAGAACCATGACGAGCGCCAACAGAATAGCTAACGTTCTTTTCATTCTTTTCTTCCTCCTATTGCATTTTGCTTTTTTGAAAGCAATGAAAAGACTCGGTCAAGGACGGCCCCGCGCCAAAGGCACAGGGCAGGGGAATCCCCCTTTGTTCATCTTTTTCCTTCTACTATCATAGTCTCATTTGATGGGTTTGTCAACCGATTCTTTACACGTTCTTTGCTTTTGAAACTAATATACCACGATTCCGATTGTGATTTTGAACATCCGGTATACAGCCGATATCCGGACGAAAAGATCTCGAAAACAGACAGCTTTTGCACATCGACGCCGCAGGGCACAGCGCCGCCTGCAGCGGGTGCCGTCTGGTATACAAGCATGATTATACAGCTTTTTTGCACGAAAATCCGATTCACCGCTCCGGGCCGCGCGCGATACAAAAAAGCAGTTGTCCCGAGATGAAAAACGTCCCGCCGCATGGCAGGACGCAAAAATATTTTGATAGGGAAGGTAAGTCGTCAGCGGGCGCTTGTCGTAAACCGCCAGCCCTTTTGCTCGGCGTTGTCCGAAAGCACGGTCAGCAGCGTTTCGCCGTAGTCCCCGAGCCGCCGCAAAAGCGCGTCGGGCCGGTGCAGGATGATCGCGGCGTCTGCGTTCAGCTCCGGCATGTCCCACAGGCAGTCGTTCAGCGCGTCGAGGTTGTGACCGTAGTACGCCGGAAAGCCGAGCTTTTTGGCAAGGTATCGGTGTGCGGCTTCCTTGCCGGTCATGCGCCGTCCGTCCAAATGATAGTATCGCATAGCGTCTCCTTTCGTCACGGATTGCCGTAGAGCAGCGTGAACGATGCATAATGGTCGTCGGTGTAGTAGATCAGCCCGTCCGTCGAGTAGACGATGCGCTTTGCCCCGCGCGAACGGCTGCCGAGCGTGTCGATATCGCATTCATAGTACGACCGCCCCTTCTCCGTGGGGAGCAGCTTTTCATAGTTGCCGAACCGGTCGCCGCCGATACACTTGCCGGGCGCATACCGTTCGAGTGAGCCGCCCGACCAGCCGAGCGACTGCGCCTCGCGCTTGGTGATGTAGTTCGACGGCAGATGCCCGTAGGTGTAGAGGTACAGCGCGACCTCGTCCTTGCTGTCGTAAACGCCGTTCTCGTCGATGGCCGCCGGCGTCGCGGTCGGGCGCGGCGTCTTGGTCGGCTTCGGGGTTGCCGTGGGCTTCGGCG
>JAFUDD010000417.1 GCA_017459315.1 Clostridia bacterium
AGCTCGCCGTGAAGGAACAGCATCGCAACCTCGCCGCCGCAGACGCTTCCGGTATTGGTGATCGTCTGTTCATAGGCTTCGCCGTTTTTCTGCCATTCGCTGCGCGCAAACGTTGTGTACGACAGGCCGTGTCCGAACGGGTAGCGCACGGGAATGTTATGCGCATTGTAATACCGATAGCCGATCTCGGTGCCCTCGGCGTAGATTTCGTCGATCCCCTTGCCGAACGTCGCATGGGAGGGTACGTCCTCATAGCGCAGCGGCCATGTTTCGGCCAGCTTGCCGGAGGGGTTCACCTCGCCGTACAGCAGCCGGTACGCCGCCGTGCCGCCGTTCTGCCCCGGCAGATACAGGTTCAGTATCGCGCTGACGCGATCCGCAAACGGCAGCTCGACAGGCGATCCGCCGAACAGCACGACGATCACCGGCTTGCCGGTTGCCAGCAGGGATTCGACCAAGGCAAGATGCTTATCGGGCAGACGCATGTGCTCGCGGTCGCCGCCCTCGGATTCGGATTCGTCGGTGAGCCCGACAAACGCCACGATCTTGTCGCACGCTTCGACCGGCACGGATGAAATACCGTTTGCCGTAAAAGCGTCCTCCGGCGTCGTCACCTCGGTCGGATGGATCATCGAACTGCCCGCGCCTTGATACCGCATCTGCGTAAACATTTCACCCGCGATATGGAGGCGATCCGTTTTTTGAAGCGGCAGCGCGCCGTCGTTTTGCAGCAGCACCGCGCAGTCCGCGGCGATCTCGGCAGCGAGCGCATGGTGCGCCTCCCAATCCACCGGCGTCGGATCGGCCGGCTGTACGTACCGATTGATCCAGTTTAGAATGTTGCGGCACGCGGCGTCGAGCGCCTCCATGGAAAGCGAACCGCTCGCAAGCGCGTCCAAAAGATTTCTGCGGCAGATATCCGTGTCCCCGGGCATTTCGAGGTCGAGCCCCGCGTCCACGCCCATCACGCGGTCGCGTACCGCACCCCAGTCGGTCATCACAACGCCGTCGAAGCCCCATTCCTTCCGCAGCACGTCGGTCAGGAGCCACTTGTTTTCCGAGCAATATGTGCCGTTGATCCGGTTATAGGCACACATCATCGTCGCGGGGCGCGCATGCTTCACAATATACTCGAACGGTCTGAGGTAGAACCGCACGGTCTTTTCGCCCGCGACCGAGTTGCCCATGAAGCGGTAGTTTTCGGCGTTGTTCATCGCAAAATGCTTGACGCTGACGCCGACGCCCTTCGACTGCACGCCGTTGACCTCCGCCGCGCCGAGCACGCCCGCCAAATACGGGTCCTCGGAAAAATATTCAAAGTTGCGTCCGCAAAGCGGGTTGCGCTTGAGGTTCACACCCGGCCCGAGCAGCGTATGCACGCCGTAGTACCGGCATTCCTCGGCAATCGCCGCGCCCATACGATAGAGGTTGTCCTGGTTCCAGCCGGAAGCGGTTGCCGCCGCCGTCGGGAACGCGGTAGCGGGCTCGGATTCCGAAACGCCGTTGTCGCCCCCGGCCGTCTGCTTGCGAAGGCCGTGCGGGCCGTCGGACATGCACAGGCTCGGAACGCCGAGGCGCGGGATCGGGTTCGTATACATAAAGTCCGTGCCCGATACAAGCGCGACCTTTTCTTCCGGGGTCATTTGCCGCAATACGGCTTCCACGTCCATCATTCTGCTTCCTCCGTGTAAAGATAGGTTCCGGCGGGCACCGTTTCGGTGCGACCGGAGGGCAAAACCACCTGTGCCGTGCCGTTGGCGGGCACCGTGACCGTATAGGTCGTTGTTCCGTTTTCCCGCGTCCATGCGCACGCCACAACGCCGTATACGCTGTTATAGCGCGCCTCGGCGTGCGTGAAGTGTCCGCCCGGTCGCGGCGCTACGGTGAAATGGTTCTCGCCGTCCACATGGATGCCGCACATAGTTTCGATCAGCCATTCGCAGACCGCACCTTTCGAGTAATGGTTCAAAGAGCCGATGCCGCCCTCCTTGCTGTTCGGGCCTTCCCATGCCTCCCAGATCGTCGTTGCGCCCGCCTTCGGCATAGAGAGCCAGCCCGGAATCTGTTCGTTTTCAAGCAGCCGGTACGCGGCGTCGAGGTCATACGACGCAAGCACATCCATGATCAGCGGCGTGGAAAGGAAGCCCGTGCCGAGCCGCCAGTCATAATGCTCCAGCGCCTTGATCAGCCGTTCCTTGGCAAACGCCGCCTGCTCCTTGGTCAACAGATCGAGCGCGAGCGGGCGCACCAGCTGCGCCTGCCGGTCGGTGTCGAGCGCGTATTTGCCCTGCGACACAAGCGATTGATACGCGGCTTTGCAGCCGTCGGCGTAGGTCTGGAACGCTTTGGCGTCCTCGGTATGCCCGAGACGTTTGGCAATCTCGGCCATCAGGCCGAGGACATAGGCGGTGTAGGCCGTGCTGACCTCCGGGTGCGGGGCGATATAATCCGTCCACACAAACGCGCACACATCGGCAGGCTCCGCCCATTCGCCGTAGCTCTGCCCCGCGTTGACAAGGTATTGTTTCACCGACGGATCGACGGTCACGCGCTCCGCCATGAAGCCCGTTTTGCCGCAGCGGCGCTCCATGAAGCGCGCATACCTTGCCATGCCGTCATAAAATGTCGAAAGTACGGTTTCGTCGCCGAAGATATCGGCAAAGCGGTACGGCAGCAGCACGCCGACATCCGACCAGCCGACCGAGCCGTTCATCGTCCACATATAGAAGTCTGCGCCGCCGTCCGGTGTGATGTGCGGGAGACGGCCGTTCTGTTTCTGCCAGTCGTAAACGTCGTGCAGATACTTTTTGGCAAACGGCGCGAAATCGAATAGGTACGCCGCCGTCTTAAAGAAGATCTGCGCGTCGCCGGTCCAGCCGTGGCGCTCGCGCGTCGGACAGTCGGTCGGGATATCCAAATGGTTCGACTTGGCCGACCACACGGTTGCATCGAAGAAACGGTTCAGCAGCGCGTTCGACGAGGAGAAGAACCCCGTCTGCTCCATGTCCGAATACACCGCGATCGAGCGGATCGCTTCGGGATTCAGCTCTACGTCCGTTTCAACCTCGGCATAGCGGAAGCCGAATACCGCAAACGTCGTCTTGTAATCGTTGCGGCCATCCTTGCAGATATATTCGATCTGCTGCAGGGGCGTCGTCTTTTTCTTATTGGACAGTTGAATGTTGCGAAGCGTCAGATTGCCGTTCTCGTCGAGCATCTCCCCAAAGCGCCACAGCATTCGCTGTCCCCGCTTTGCATCCACCGAAAAGGTCACATACCCCGCTATATTCTGCCCGAAATCCAACAGATATTTCCCGTTCGGCGCGGTCGTGATCACGGGCTTGAATGTCTCATGCTCGGTGACCGGGACGTTGTTCGACGCGGAAGGAACGACGTTATGCGTCGTTTCCTTGGCCTTGCCGCTGAACGACGGAACACGCCACACCTCGACGAGCTCGCCGTCTTTATTGTCTGCAAAGCGGATCGGGCCGTCGTTCGACCAGTCCCACGAAGCGTCGGTGCCGACCGTTTCGGTCGTGCCGTCGGCATAAACGATCTCGAGCTGCAAAAGCAGCTTCGTCGCTTTGCCGTACTGATACGTCAGCCCCCATGCGCCGGTGCTGCCGCGATACCAGCCGTCGGCAAGCTGCGCGAAAAGGATGTTTTCGCCCTGCCGCAAAAGGCCGGTCACGTCATAGGTCTGGTACTGGACGCGCTTGCGGTAGTCCGTATAGCCGGGCGCGAAGCAGAAATCGCCGATCTTTTCCCCGCCGAGCCGCGCTTCATACAGCCCGCAGGCCGAAGCGTACAGCCGCGCCTTTTTGACGGTTTTGCAGACGGTAAACGTTTTGCGGAAGCAATCGACCGGATAGCGCCGCTTTTTCGAGGGCGCATAGTTTCCGGTGATCCACTTGGCCGTCCAGTCGGAGGGCCTTAGAAGGCCGATCTCGAAGAACGATTCCGCCCACTCGCCCGGCTGATCGTTCTCATTCCAAAGGCGCACGCGCCACGCAATGCGTTCGCCGCTGCACAGCGCATGCGGATACGCCGCCCGCATGGAATCGCCGCTTACCTTGCCGCTGTCCCAAACGGTTTCGTCCCCGCGTGTGCAAACGATCTGATACGCGGTTTGTTTTCGGTCGCCCTCGCAATTCCACATCAGCCGCGGATGCGGTATATCGATGCCCAAAGGATTTTTCAAATACTCGGTGCGTAAACGGATGGCGTTCATCATCAGTCCTCCCAAAGCTGCTGCAAAACGGGCTTGATATATTCGCTGCACCAAAGCAGCTGTCCGTCGTGGTTCAAATGAATCTGATCGTCGATAAACAGGTCGGTGCGGTAACTCGTGCCGTCAAAGGTCATGGTCTCGGCATTGACAAAGGTCATGTAATCGGATTCGTCGCACAGCGCGGCAAGCTGTCGGTTGACCGCCTTGGTCATCTCCGCATACTGCGCGCGTCCGGGCAGCAAAAGTCCGCTCATCACAACAAACTGCGCGCCGGGCAGCGCGGCATGAAACGCGGCGAACATTTCGCGCTTATACGCCATGCACTTTGCGACCTTTTCTTCCTCCGTGCCGGATAGGTTCACATAATCGTTCGAGCCGGTCTGGAAGAATACGATCTTCGGCGCATACGGGTACAGGATCCGATCCGCGTACTGCACAAGGTCATGATCGGTGCATCCTCCGAAACCGTGGTTCTGCACTGGATACGGTGCAAGATCGGTTTCCATCTCCTTCCAAAGCCGGAAGTTCGACGCGCCGTAAAACACGATCTCACCCTGCTGCGTTTTGGCGTCGTACCGCTGCTCGATGGTTTTGACTTCGCTTTCCCATCCCTTAAACAGTCCCCCGAACGGTCCCCAGCCGATCTCATATCCGGTCACGGCAAGGCCGATCAAGACGGCGAGCAAGGCAATGCCGATTCCCCACAGCATCGCGCGCATCCCTTTTTTCATGCGTTCTTCTCCCGCCGCGCGGCGATCTCGGCCTGCTCCTTGGTGATGTTCTTTTCGACATTCAGGAAGAACAGGATGATCGCAAGCGCGACGCCGGTGAACACCTCAAGGCCGACAAACGCAAAGCTGATGACCCAGTTCACGCTCGCGGGCTGCGCCATTGCCACGGTCAAGATGCCGTCGGCGGCGGGCTTGATATTCTCCAAGGCGACCTGCGAAATCCAGCCGTTTGCGGCAAGCGTGCTTGCGGCTTCGGCGGTGCTGTTCGCCGTGATCGGCGCGATATAGCCTGCGGCGGCGAGCATCCAGTTGAACACGCCGGTCATGATGCCGACCATGGCGACCGCGATGATGTTGTAGATCGACATCGCCGTGCCGTCCGCGCGGATGCCGGTTTTCCATTCGACATGATCGAGGCAGTCCGCAAACAGCGCCATAAACACATAGGCGCACGGCAGGCCGCCGATGTTCTTAATGAACTGTCCGACAAGCACGATGATGAGATTATGCGGGAACAGCCAGCAGATTAAAGATCCGAGCGCATAGATCACAAAGCCCCACATTGTGACGTTGCGCTTGCCGAACTTTTTCGCAAGCGGCCACACGGCGAAGATACCGATGCCCATCGGGATACCGCCGAGCACAGAGACAAGCATCTGCGTAATGCCGTCGTTGTAGGTGCCGAGAACGTAGTTGCAGTAGTAGACGAGGCCGAGGTTCTTCAGCGTCACACCGACCGTGTAGATGAAGAAGTAGGCGTACATGAGGATCATGTATTTATCGGTAAACAGGATCTTCAGCTGCTGTCCGAAGGAAAGCTCGCTCTTTTCCCCCGCGGTTTCGGCTTCCTCGGTGACGCGCTCCTTGGTGAAGAAATATTCGACGAGCGTGAGCGGCAGCGCAATGATCGCAAGGATCGACATTAAGGTGATCCACTTGCCCTGATCGACGCCGATCATCGGCATAATCACCATCGGGAACACGAGCGCCACGAGGATGCCGCTCATCATGATCGTGGTGATCTGGTTGAATACCGAGAGCCCGCCGCGGTCGGTGCCGTTGCGCGTGGAAAGCGGCACCATGAGGTTATGGCTCATGTTGAAGATCGTGTAGGCGAACGAATAGAACAGGTTGTAGCTGATCATGACCCAGATCGCCTTGACCGTATCGCTTGCGTTCGGCACGGTGAACAGCAGGATCGCCGTGATCGTGACAAGCGGTGCCGACAGCAGCAGCCACGGGCGCGCCTTGCCCTCCTTGGTCTTGGTGCGGTCGATCACCTGTCCCATCACGACGTTCGTGATCGCGTCGATGATCTTGGACACGATCGGAAAGATCGTCAAGAACGCCCCGCCCCACAGCGGCGTAAGGTTCAGCACGTCGGTGTAATACACATTCAGATACGTTGCCAGCACAGCATTCAAGAGCAGCGCGCCGGCAGGGCCGATCAGATAGCCGAACCATTTTTCGGCCTTGGTGACGTTCGGGGATTTCACAAGGGATGCGGGCAACTTCATGGGATTCCTCCTGTTTTGAAAACACTATGGGTATTTTTGATTTTCCTTTACGTACAGTTTACCATATATTTATGGCTTTGTATTATAGATTTGTAGGATTTTTTGCGATTTTGTACGATTACTTCTCCGAAAAGAAAAAGACGGGGCGGCATTTTGAGCCGCCCCATGGAGGAGAATAGAGGAATCATTCGTCTGTCAGCACGATCACGGCCTTTTGCAGGAACGAGCTCGGCACCGCCGAACCGTAAACCGCGATCACGTCGTTGATGTTCGAAGCGTAGGTCATGCCGTCGGCTTCCACATCGCCGTTTGCGATATAGGTCAGCGGCTGATCGTTCACCGTGAGCTGTTCGCCCTTGCTTGCGGCCACTTCCTCGCCGTTGTGCGTTACGATGGCGTCGTTGCCGCGGCAGCCGGAATACGCTACCTCGCCGGGCGCTGCAAAGATCAGCTGCACAATGCAGTACGGGATGTTCGTAGAGCCGATGACCTTGCCGACATAGAGCTTACCCTCGGCGGGATCGAGCGCGCAATTGGTTGTGATTGCGGCGCGGATCGTGTTGTTCTCGGCAATCTGATACCGCTGCGAGCCGGTCAAGCCGCCGATCGAAACGGTCGCCTTGCCCGCGGGCTTGCTGACCGCAACGTTGATCTGCGTATCGTAGCTGCCGTTTTGCTGCGTGGTGTTCGTGCCGCCCATGCCGCCGACGTTCACAACAAGCTCCGCATCCTTTTCCGCTGCGCTTTCATCGCTGAGATCGACATCGACCGTTCCGGTCGCTTTGTTGCCGTCCATGAACGCATAGCCCTCGCCGAGCATAGCGCCCGCATAGAATTCACCGCCATGTGCCTTGGTCAGCGTGCCGTTGAGCGTAACGGCGGCGTCAACGACCTCGCAGTTTTCGATGGTCGTGCTCCAGCCACCCGCCATAAACGCCGAAACCGCCGCCCATGTGCTTTGCCGTTTTTCCAGATTCGCGTCGTTTGCCGTGACGGTGACCTTTGCGCCGGTGACAGTCACGTTCTTGACCGTGCTCGCCAGGTCAAAGCCTGCCACGACTGCCGCATACGGCGTCGCGTCGTTGTCCGAGGTCACGGTGACGACCGGATTTTCAAACGTCACATTCTGTACCGTCGCCTTTGCCATCGCGCCGAAGAACGCCGCTTCGCTGCCCGCCGCTTCGCCGTCATTGCGCCAAACCGGCGTGACGCCCTCGAACGCGGACAGGTCGGCCTTGCATCCGTCCATCGTGATCGTGAGATTTCGGATCGTATGGCCTGCGCCGTCGAACGTGCCGCGGAACGCGTACGTCCAATACGGTGCGTTGACCGTTTCATAGTTGGAGAAATACATGCCCATCGGCTGCCAGTTCTCGCCCGCGAGGTCGATATCCTCGGCCAGCACATACCAGCCCATTAGGTCGTCCTTCATTCCCTTGAGCTCTTCCGCATTGTGAATCTCGGTCGCTTCGACCCAGCGCGGATAGAGCAGCAGCATATTGCCGTTCATCAGGTCGTAATCCGTGATCGCAACGCCCGCACCGCCGTAGAGGCTCGATGCGCCGGTCGGCACCTCGTAGGGCGAAACGCCAAGCACCAGTTCGTCCTTCGTCACGTCCGGCTTCGATTGCCAGCCCGCGAACAGGAAACCGTCCTTAACCGGGGCTTCCGTCTCCGGGATCACGCTTGCGTCGGTCGTTTCGACCGCATTGTAAACTGTGCCGTCCGGCTCGGTGTAGACGACCATGTAGGTCACCTTTTCCGGCTCTGCGGGCGCTGCCGCCGGTTCCGCCGCTGCGCCTTCCGCCTTCGGATGGCAAACCGTCTGTGTGTTCGGCTCGACAAGCTCGCACGTCCATACGCCGTCCGCGTTCGTCACGGGAACCGCTGTGCCGTCCTCGGCCGTCAGTCGGATCTCAGTCGCGGAAAGCTGCTCCCACGTACCCTTCATGCTCTCGATGCCGTTGGCGTCCTCGGTGTAATCGTAGGTGACGGAGAACGTCTTGTCGACGTTCAGGTACACATGGCAGCCGAGCCAGAAGTCGGCCAGATCATACAGCTCCAGTTCGGTGACCTCGGTGCTCGCTGCGGGTGCACCCGCTTCGATGTACGGATGACAGACCGTGGACGTGTTGCTTTCGGTCAGCTCCACGCTCCACTTGCCGTCGGCCAAAATGACCGGCTTGGTATCGCCGTTCTCGGCGGTGAGAGTCAGTTCGGTATCGGAAACGCGCGTCCATGTGCCGACCTCGGCTTCGATGTCCTTCGCGTCCTCGGTGTAGTCATACGACACGCGGTAGGTGCCGTCGGCGTTGATCGCCACGCGGCAGCCGAGCCAACCGTTTTCAACGCTGTACAGTTCCATGCCGTTTTCCGGCGAAACGCTTGCCGCCGCTGCGGGCGCTGCATTCACTTCGATATACGGGTGGCAGACCGTGGACGTGTTGCTTTCGGTCAGCTCCACGCTCCACTTGCCGTCCGCAAGCGTGACCGGCTTGGTATCGCCGTTCTCGGCGGTGAGGGTCAGTTCGGTATCGGAAACGCGCGTCCATGTGCCGACCTCGGCTTCGATGTCCTTCGCGTCCTCGGTGTAGTCATACGACACGCGGTAGGTGCCGTCG
>JAFUDD010000418.1 GCA_017459315.1 Clostridia bacterium
CCACGGCGTATCGCACGCGCCGTTGCCGTAGCGGTGGAAGCGGTCGAAATAGATGCTGTCGTCCCCGGTGTGCGAAAAGACACCGTCCAAAATGATGCGGATGCCCATGGCCTTTGCGTCGGCGGCGAGGCGCTCGAAATCCTCGTTCGTACCGAGCAGCGGATCCACGGAAAGGTAGTCCGCGGTGTTGTAGCGGTGGTTGGAGTGCGCCGCAAAGATCGGGTTCAAATACAGACACGTCACGCCGAGCGAGCGGAGGTAGGGAAGCTTGGAACGGATGCCCTCCAGATCGCCGCCGAAATAATCGTCCGGCTGATAATCCTTTTCGCCGCCGTGCGGGAGGTAGAGCGGATCGTCGTCCCAGTTTTCATGCGTGACGATCGGGCGGCCGGTCTTGCGATAGGCTGCGGCACGCTCGCGGAATTTTGCAGGATCGGAGCAGCAGAACCGGTCGGGGAAGATCTGATACGCGACGCCCTCGCGGAACCATTGCGGGGTGGTAAAAGCGCCGTCATACAGCGTCACGCCGTATAATTGCGGCGTATCGGAAAAATGCCCCTCGCCCGATTCGGCACCGTAGAAGAACATACGGTCGTCACGGAACCAGCAAAAGCAGTACGCGGCGTGCTGCGGCTGATCCGATACGCGGACGGACACGAAGGCGCGCGATCCGTTCTGCTCCATCGGCAGGACACGGATGCCGCCGTTGTCGCACCAATAGAGGTGCAGCGGCTCGCCGTTGTCAGGCTCGTAGTCGCAGGAAAGATACAGCGTTTGCCCGCACGGGACGGAGCCCTGCGGAAAGCGGTCGTGAATATTTCTCGAATGATGCAGAATTCTCATAGCGTACCCTATTATACACGCTGTTTTTCGGTTTGTCGAGAAAATGTAAATATTTTATGGGGTAATTCTTAAAGATTTGTATGTCAAAAGCCTTTGACGGACACTATAGGATATGCTATACTCACGGTATGGAAGACAGTAAGAAGCAAAACTTCATCCGGAATGTGCTTTTCGCGGCCTGCATCGCCGCGATCATTTACTTTGCGTTCGCGTATGCGATCCCGATCCTGTCGCCGTTTTTGGTCGCCTTTATCGTGACGGCGTTGATCACGCCGCTCGTCGATCTCTTACACCGCAAATTCGGCATTGCCAAAAAGCTCAGCGCGATCGTGCTCGTCACCGTATCGTATTTGATCCTGATCGGGCTGCTGTTTTTGCTCGGCTTCGGCGCGTACCGGTGGGCGATGAATGCGGACGGGTGGTTCCAGACCGTGTTTGTTGCAAGCGTGCTCGATATCTCCGCACGCCTTGCCGCGCTGCTGAACAACGTCGCCTCGGATCTTCTGCCGTTCCTCGCCTCCGCGCGGGACAGCTTGATCTCCACCATCGGCTCCAAGGTTTCCACGATCTCCGCCGATATTCTGTCCCGCACCGCGACTGCGCTGCCGGGGTTCCTTGTCCGCGTGATTTTTGCCATCGTCGCCACCTACTTTATGGCGACCGATACGGACAGGCTCAAGCATTTTATCGCCACGCGCCAGTCCGAGAGCATGTATACGACGCTGTCGGCGGCGTATCTGTCGCTGAAAAGC
>JAFUDD010000419.1 GCA_017459315.1 Clostridia bacterium
ACCTATAACTCCAATCATATGGAGGGCAGCCGTCTCTCTGAAGATCAAACCCGGCTGATCTTTGAAACCAATACGATCGATGCGGGCGACGGCGTGCCGGTGGACGATATTCTGGAAACGGTGCATCACTTCCGCGCGATCGACTACGTGATCGACATAGCCGAAGCGGAACTGACAGAGGACATCATCAAACGGCTGCACTATATTCTAAAGCAGGACACACAGGACGCCTCTTTAAGCTGGTTTGCCGTAGGCGATTACAAGCGCCGCGCGAACATGGTCGGCGGGCATGAGACGACCAAGCCGAAGGATGTTCCGGCGCGCATGAAAGCGCTGCTGAAGGACTATCATGCCAAGCCCGATGTCACCATCCAAGACGTGATCGCTCTGCACGCGGAATTTGAATATATCCATCCGTTTCAGGACGGAAACGGCAGAGTGGGACGGCTGATCGCCCTGAAGGAATGCCTGCGGCACAGGATCATCCCCTTTCTTATCGAGGACGCAAAAAAAGCGTATTATTACCGCGGCCTGTCGAACTGGAGAGAGGAAAAGGGTTGGCTGACAGACACCTGCCTGGACGGGCAGGACGCCTTTAAAAGATTGTTGGATATGCTGGAGATTGAGCATGAGTGAGGGTGGGCGTTTCAGTCTGTGCTGCTATGACTTGACTTAGCCAGACAAACCTTTTCATCGTAAGCCCTTGTAAAGATACCTTAAAAATTGTATAATAAAATGATAAATTGGAGAATTGTGGAGATAAAGCGATGACGGACAAAGAATTGAAGACCTTGAAGGAAAATCTGTGGCACGCGGCCGATATTCTGCGCGCGTGAGCGCACCTTGCTGCGAACAAATACGGTCAGCCGGTGCTCGGGCTGATTTTCCTTCGCTATGCCGATATTCTGTATAAGCAGCACAAGAATGCAATCGATGCGGAGTATGCCCGGCGCAAAGGCACACGTACCGAAAAATCGCTGCGCGAAATCGCCATTGAAAAGTGCGGCTTCTTCCTCCCTGAGTGCGCCTATTATCAGGCGATCAACGATGCGCCGGACACCGCGGAAAAAGCGACGCTTGTGAAGGACGCCATGATCGCCATTGAGGAGGCCAACCCCAATCTGGACGGCGTGCTGCCCAAGGATGTATATGCACAGCTTGTCCCCGAGGAGGAACCTGAGCTGCTTTCCAAGATCATCCGCATCTTTATGGACATTCCGGAGCAATGCACGCTCGATATCTTCGGTGAAATTTACGAATATTTCCTCGGCAACTTTGCATTATCCGAGGGCAAGGACGGCGGAACCTTCTTCACGCCCGCAACGGTTGTCCGATATATGGTGGAAGTGCTGAATCCACAGTCCGGCGACAAGAAAATCCTCGATCCCGCCTGCGGTTCCGGCGGTATGTTCGTGCAGGCGGCACGCTATATGCACCGGCACAATGCGGAAGCCTCGCAGCGCATGAATTTCCGCTGCTACGGCGTCGAAAAGGATCCCGATACCGTCAAGCTCGCCAAAATGAACCTAATGCTGAACAATGTGCGCGGCGAAATCACCGAAGCCAACTCCTACTATTCCGATCCCTATCATGCCGTCGGTCAGTTCGATTATGTCATGGCGAATCCGCCGTTTAACGTGGATGAGGTCGTCGTGGAAAAGGTCATCAACGACCCGCGCTTTAGCACCTACGGTGTGCCGCGCAATTCCACCAAATCCGCCAAGAAAGCATCGGATAAAAAGGAGACCGTTCCGAACGCCAACTACCTTTGGATCGACTACTTTGCCACCGCAATGAACGAGCATGGCAAGGCCGCCTTGGTCATGGCAAATTCCGCTTCCGACGCCGGCAAGAGCGAGTATGAAATCCGCAAAAAGATGATCGAGGAGGGCGTCATCAGTCAGATGGTGACCCTGCCGTCCAATATGTTCACATCCGTCACGCTGCCCGCTACCCTGTGGTTTTTCGACAAGCAAAAGCCGCAGACGGATAAGAAGGACAAAATCCTATTTATCGACGCCCGCAATGTCTTTACCCAGGTAGACCGCGCGCATCGCAAATTCAGCGATGAACAGATCAAAAACCTCGGCGTCATCACCCGCCTCTACAATGGCGAAACCGAAGCGTTCCAAGCCCTTTTGCAGAAGTATGCAGCGGCAAGGGCGCTCGCACCCGAATCGTCCGAGGATAAGGAAGAAAAGACCAAGGCGTATTGGCAAGCGCAGATCGACTGGCTGACCGAACGCTTCCCGGACGGCGTCTATCGGGATGTGATCGGGCTTTGCAAAGCGGCAAAGGTCGGCGTTTCCCAAGACGCCGCAGGAAATGAGGTTATCGAGGAGGACAGCATCGCCGATCAGGATTATTCGCTGAATGCCGGGCGCTATGTCGGCGTCGTGATCGAAGATGACGGCATGACCGAAGCGGAGTTCAAAGAAACCATGCGCGGTTTGCACGCAGAGTTTGAATCACTGAACGCGGAAGCAAAGGTGCTCGAAGCGCAGATTGCGGAGAATATGAAAATGTTGTTCGGTGAGTGAGAATGGAAACTGTGGTTTACAAACTTGGTGAAGTCCTCGATAATTATGATTATCTTAGGAAACCTTTGTCATCAATGGAGAGAGAGTCGTTTCAAGGCGAGTTTCCTTATTATGGGGCACAAGGCATTATAGATTTTGTTCGGGAATATCGCTGTGACGGCGAATACATGCTTATTGCCGAAGACGGCGAAAACCTAATGTCTAGAAGTCAACCTATTGCATTGATAGCAAGCGGTAAATTCTGGGTTAATAACCATGCTCACATTGTCAAAACAAATTCAAGGGCAGATATGCACTATACCTGCTATGCGCTTAATCATATGGACATAATGGGCTTTGTTACGGGTTCTGCCCAACCAAAGTTGAGTCAAGGGAATCTTAACAGGATTAGGATAGCATTTCCCTCTGTTCTAGATCAGCAGAAAATTGTAGCTATCCTTTCCGCCTATGATAAGATGATCGAGATCAACAACAAGCGGATCAAGGTGTTGGAGCAGATGGCGGAGAATCTATACAAGGAGTGGTTTGTCCGCTTCCGCTTTCCCGGCCACGAATCCGCCGAATTCGAAAACGGCATCCCGAAGGGGTGGGATATTAAAAGAATCCGGGATATTGTCAAGCGTTTACCATTCGGAACTCTGTATAAGGCTGAAAACACAGAACGCGAAGGGAATATAGTAGTTATAGATCAATCACAGGATGAGCTTGTTGGATATCATAATGGCGAGCCATCACATATTGCGTCTATTGATAATCCAATAGCTTTATTCGGCGATCATTCGTGCAAATACCAGCTAATGATAACCCCGTTCTCTTTGTCTGAGAATGTAGTGCCATATATCGGCGAATCAGGGATTATGACAATCTACTTATATTATTTGACACATAGCACAGTGGAGACAACCGAGTACAAAAGACATTGGACAGAATTTACCGCGAAAAAGGTGTTCGTAGCACCGGAACATCTGCAAAAGTTGTTTGTAGAACACGTAAAACCGTATATTCAGATGAAACATGAAATATCAACGATAAAGAAGAACCTCATCAAACAGCGCGATCTGCTTCTGCCACGCCTGATGAGCGGAAAACTGGAGGTGTAATATGAAGAGAATTCCTTTTTCTCAAATGCTTAAAACGGCATCGGTTGACCTTCAACGGGAATACGATAGATTGTATGGCATGTTCGTTTTACAAAAGTTTCAGGTCAATCAAGGTTCAGTGATCACTTTGCGTGATTATTGTGCAGATAATTTTGCTAATATTCCATTTAGGGGGACATGCATTTCACTTGATGATTTCGATGATTTTTATCATCATCATTATGAACGAGTACCCGAATCTCTCGATATAGACTACTTGGTATCGTTTTGTGAGTATTCATATAATCTTTTACTTTATAATCAAGGAGTGGGATACAACGGGTTTGGCTTGCCACAGGCATTTGTCTTAAGTCAACCAATTCATTTCTTTTTACAGCATGTATTGAAAGTTGTTGATGTAATTGGATATATGCCGAATATGCAAGATGGAATTACGGATTTTGTTCCTAAAAACCAACCTGCGATTTCGGTTGCGGAGATTATCGATCCCAGCTTGTCTTATAAAGTCATAGAGTATAATCATCACTCTATGAAGGGAGATCTTGAACGCAAGAAAGCTGTACTGCTATGTCTTGCGGACAAGTTGGAACCGCTGAGAAAAAAACTTAAAAGCATTAATGCTGGGCTAGAATCGGATCTGTTTTATCTTTTCAATACTGTCAATATGCGGCATAACAACAGCGATCCTCAAGGACAGAATTATAAACCGGAAATTGCCGCCTTAAAAGGCGAAGAGATCGAACAATGGTATGATGATACTTATGAAATGTGCTTACTTGCTTTCCTCGAACTGGATCACGAAGAACGAAAAGGCCGCATCAAGCAGCTAAAAGGGATAATCAGTCAGAAAGAAACCGAACAATAAATGGGGGATTTGCTTTGGGAGAATACCTGTATCGCTATATAAGTTTTGAAGCATTTGTAGGGATGATTCAAGAGAAATCATTGACTTTTGTGTTGCCTGAATTATGGGATGATCCGAAGGAAGGGTCAGCATTCAAACATTTGATTTCAAGCATGGAACATAACTATAAACAGGTGATTTTTAGCACCATGTATTATAAGACATATGCTCAATGCTGGACAATGCTTTCCGAAAGCGATGCAATGTGGAGGATATATTCGTTCAATAATCGAGCCGTTCAAATAAAAGTTTCAAAAGAAAAACTCAAAGCTTTACCAGATGTCAAAATGATTCCTGTTGAATATTCGGATCAGTTTGATGTTGACACTACAAATCTTACCGAAATTGAAGACATTTATAATGCTTTTCTGCAATCGCTAGCAATGAAGCGATGTGCGTTTGAACATGAAAAAGAAGTTAGATTAATTAGACCATACATATTTCAGGATGACGATGATATTAAGAAACATTATGATGCTTTTCGTGCTTTAGTTGGTGTTTTCAATGAGGAGGACAATCAAGGTATCGAAATATTGGAATCGATGTATCCCGGTCAATCTCCAAAGGATAAAGCTGAAAATGTTATGAAACTTCTGAATCTTGGAAGTGATAAACAGAATACTTTAGACATTCCTTTTGATAATATCAGTGGTTTTATCGCAGGAGTAAAAGTACATCCATTATCTCCAGATTGGTATGCAAGTATTGTGAAAGAGTATTGCACAAGAAACAATCTGCCGTTTGATGGACGCTCTACTTTGTATTCTAAAGCAGACGAATAGGCAGAAGAATCGAAAAACAAATTGAGGTCTTAAAGCATGAAAGAATGGTTATTACAGAATTCATCAACAATGATTGCCGCAATTATCGGTGTCATTGGCGCACTAATTGGCGTAATCATCACGCAGTGTGTTGAGACCGGCCGTCATAAAAAAGAAATGATCGGTAATGCAATGCCTGTTTTAATCAATTATACGCCAAAGAATACAGTCGCATCGGAGGCTCTCACTGAATATGATTTCAAAGCGGATGACGATGATTTGTCTATAGAAACAGCGCTGCTTAAGAATGTCGGCAACGGGATTCTCTTTTTCGATTATATTGAAACGAAAAAACACCGATATTATCCGAAGCAAGCAGCAACGGTGGATAAAAACACTGTTTTCCAAATCAATCTATATTTATCTGCGGGAGAATCATTTGAAAAATGCGTGCTCTATGGGCGTGATATTTATGGCAATAAGTACAGCTATAATGCACACTTCAATTTTACCACAAGCAGAAAACATACGATCACTATTGATAATTCCTTGCCGAAAGCAGTAAAGTAATAGGCAGAAAGGCGGACAAATCATGCCTAACTTCATCACCGAAGATGATATTGAACAGGCGATCCTTGCAAAGCTGAAAGCGGAGCAGGGGTATACTATCGTGCATTGCGATCCGTCGCCGAGCGCGGCGGAGGTTTTGCCGGACGGCACCGGGCGCAGCGATAAGAAAAAGTGCGTGCTGCCCGCCGTGCTGCACGAAGCGCTTGTGCGGCTGAATCCTTCGATCCCGCAGGAAAAGCTGACGGAGATCGAAAAGGATCTCAACCGCGATTTTTCGGGCGCGGATCTGGTGACGACGAATTACAAATATTACAATCAGATCCGAAACGGCATACCGGTATCGTTTCGCAGGAACGGCAAAGAGGACTTTGATTTTGTGCGGCTTGTGGACTATGCGCAGCCGGAAAACAACACGTTTACGGCGGTTTCGCAGATGTGGATTCGCGGCAAGCAATACTGGCATCGTCCGGACGTGCTGATCTTTGTGAACGGGCTGCCGATGATCTTTATCGAGCTGAAAAACAGCATTGTCAAGGTAGAGGAAGCATATAACGGCAATCTGAAACGGTACCTCGCGGATGTGCCAAACCTGTTTGCGTTCAATCAGGTCTGTGTGCTTTCTAACGGGCTTGAGACGCGGCTCGGCGCGTTCAACGCGGGCTACAATCATTTCTTTGAATGGCTGAAGGTTGATTCCGAAAAGGAACGTCCGGATCGCAAGGCGATTCACAGCGCAAGCACCGTCGGAGAAAGCTCCGTGCGGTATTTTGTGGATGGTTTTCTTCATAAAGCGCATCTTATTGATTATATTGAAAACTTCATCATGTTCCGGAATCAGCGGGACAAGATCGTTGCCAAGAACCACCAATTTCTCGGCGTGAACAATCTGATGGAATCGGTCAGAAACCGAAAGGAACTGAACGGAAAGCTCGGCGTATTCTGGCACACGCAGGGATCGGGCAAGTCGTTTTCGATGGTGTTCTTTGTCCGCAAGGTGCGGCGGAAGATCGCGGGGAACTTCACGTTCCTTGTCATCACGGATCGGGAGGATTTGGACGAGCAGATCCACAAGAATTTTGTGAAAACCGAGGTCATCGGGCCCAAGGATGAATGTCAGCCGAAAAACGGGCAGCAGCTGCGCGAATATCTCCAGACCAATAAGCCGATCGTCTTTACATTGATTCACAAATTCCGCTATGACAAGGGGAAGAAATACCCAGTGCTTTCCACGCGGGATGATATTTTGGTGCTTGTGGACGAAGCGCACCGGACGCAGTATAAGGATTTGGCGGAAAACATGCGCACGGCGCTTCCGAACGCCAACTATATCGCGTTTACCGGCACGCCGCTGCTCGGCAGCAAGCGATTGACGAATCAATGGTTCGGCAACTATGTTTCCGAATACAATTTTGCGCAATCCGTGGAGGATGGCTCTACGGTGCCGTTGTTCTACTCGCGCCGCGTGCCGGAGGTCTGGCTCCAGAACGACTTTTTGGATGATGATGTGGTGGACATCATCGAAGACGAGAATCTGAACGATGATGAAACGCGGCTCTTGGAAAACTCGTCCTCGCGTATTTTGGAGGTCATCAAGCGCGAAGATCGGCTCGATAAAATCGCGCAGGACATCGCTCAGCACTTTCCGCGAAGGGGATTTCTCGGCAAAGGCTTGGTCGTTTCGGTTGACAAATATACAACCGTCAAAATGTACGACAAGGTGCAGCATTACTGGGGAATCGAAAAGCAGAAGATTATGCAGGAGCGCAACGCCGCTCCAACGAAGGAACAGCGGGATGAGCTGACGCGGATCCTGAACTACATGAACCGCGTGGAAATGGCGGTGATTGTTTCCGAAGAAGCGGATGAAATCGAGAAATTTCAAAAACAGGGTTTGGACATCGCCGTGCATCGGCAGAAAATGAACGCAATTACGCCGGAGGGATTGGATATCGAGGATCGGTTCAAGGATCCAAACGATCCCTTACAGTTGGTATTCGTCTGCGCGATGTGGCTGACCGGCTTTGATGTGGAGAACCTTTCGACGCTGTATTTGGACAAGCCGATGAAAGGGCATACGCTGATGCAGGCGATCGCGCGCGCAAACCGCACCTATCCCAACAAGCCATGTGGAATCATTGTCGATTACGTGAACGTGTTCCGGTATATGCAAAAAGCATTGTCGGATTATGCAACTGGCGATGACGGCACAGAATTCCCTGCAAAGGATATCGATCGGCTGATTGAATTGATCGATCAAACGATCGATGAGGCGGACCGGTTCCTGATCGGTCTCGGAATTGATCTGGAAGCGATCATCGCGGATTCGAACACGCTTGACCGTCTGGATGATCTTCGTGCCGCGTACGATACGATCCTTGCAAACGATGAAAACAAAGACAAGTTCAAGGTAATTCTAAACACCTTGATGAATCTTTACGAGGCATCTCGCCCCGAGATCTTTGAAAAGGGTTGGAGCAACGGCAAATTCTCCCCGCTCACATATTTGTATGGGTTATTCTGCCATACGATCAATGACGAGAAGATCGCGCGGGCGCGTCTGCGCATGGCGCAGGTACTGGATACCAGCGTGCTGTCACAGCAAGCCGAGGACAATGACGACGGTATTGTGATTCATCAGGGGAAGGTCATTGACCTGTCGAAGATCAATGTCGAAGATTTGAGAAAGGAGATCAAGCAGGCGCAATACAAGGCGATTGAAATCGATGATCTGCGCACATACCTTGAGCAGGCGCTTGCACAGATGCTCGCAAAGAATTGCACGCGGCAGCAATTCTCACAACGGTTTAAAAACATTATTGATCGGTACAATGCCGGCGGATCGGAAAATGAAGATTACTATGAGCAGTTGCTTCAGCTCATTGAGGATTTAAAAGCGGAACAAAAGCGTCCGGAAGCCGAAGGATTAACAGAGGAAGAACTGGAAATATTCGACCTGTTGATCGCCGGCAAGAAACTGACGCGCGCGGAGGAACAGACAGTAAAGCTTTCCGCCAAGAATCTTTTCAAAAAGCTAACCGAGGAAAAGCAAACGCTGCTCGTTGTCGATTGGTACAAGGACGAACAGCCCAAAGCGAAAGTGAAAGCAGCTATCGAACATTCATTGGATCATGACCTGCCTAACAGCTATGATAAGGAATCTTTTGACAGCAAGATCGATCTGCTTTTGAA